>JACRMS010000039.1 GCA_016214845.1 Nitrospirota bacterium
ACTTTATTACAGATTCTGTCAGTTACTCTTTTCGAAAAAATGCCTTTACAACAAATAGTTCAGTATTCCAATTATGGTTTCAATATAACCGAAAATCAAAACCAGTTGAATCTATTCGATTCTTAACCGGACAGTAGTGATTTTTTATTTCAAAATAGCACCGCAGGGTCAGGTTTTGTTCCAGGCAGGCCGTATATCTCAGTCAACCCAATGCCCCCGGTTCCAGAGCCGCCAGCATTCTTTCTGAGTCCAACTGTAGGTGCACTGTATAGATGGGAATAATGAACTGCTTCAGCCCCTCCAGAAAGTTTATCACATTAACAGCTTTCGCTATCACTTTCAATTTAGTCCCCCCCACTCAAAAAGGTTTAATAATGATAATACGCTGTGCCTGTTAAAGACAAGAACTATTTAGAGTCTGTGTATAAACTGCCATTATTTAATTTTCGTTATGGCCCGAAGTCATTCGAAGCTTATTATTAAGAAGACTGGATTCCCGCTCAACAAACTGCGGGAATGACGGTTTGATGACGTAAAAAAATGAGCCCATTTTTTTACCTACTAATATACAACCTTACTTAATGGTGGAGGCGCCGGGAATCGAACCCGGGTCCGGAAGTACTGCATCCAAGCGTCTACATGTGTATCTTGCCGATTTAATCTCGGATACGGAACTGCCGGCAAGAGGGCGTTTCCGGATCCTATCCCTTTGTGTCTTACCTGAAAAACAAGGGCGGATTTTTCAGGCCAGCCTGCTTAATGACGCCTCTTCCAGGTAACAGGCATTCCCGGAGAAGCGTGCCGCTTAATTAAGCAGCAAGTGCCAGATTTGTGTTGGCTTTTGTGTTTGTTCTGCCTTTTAACGTGGTGGCAGAGCCACGACATGCAACTTAGACCTCGTAACCACCGTCGAGGCCTGTCGCCCCCGTCAATTTATTATAACATCTTTTCCCCTTAAGTTAAGGGGGCAGCCTTCCTTCCTGCCTGAGTTTGTTGATGATGTTCTGGATCTCGGGCATAGCGTCGGTAGCGGCCTTTTCGCCTTCAAGCACGGCTTCGTGTCTTTTGGTGAAATCGCTGGAGCCGATATATCCGACTTTCGGTTTTATCACAACGTCAGCCTTTTCAAGCTGGGTCACGGCGATCTTGGAATGCATGATGCTTACTGACTTGAGGATCATGTCAATGGTGTCCTCCGGCAGCGTATTGTCAACATCAGCGGAGATGTCCACGGCAATGACTATATCAGCGCCGAAGCGTCTTGCGGCGTCAACGGCAACAGGGCTGACAATGCCGCCGTCAGCGTAAAGCCCGTCCCCGATCTTCGTGGGCCTGAACACCCCGGGGATTGAACAGCTTGCTCTTACCGCAGTGCCTGTGCTGCCGCTGCTGAAGATCATTTCCTCGCCGCTCTGAATATCTGTAGCAACAGCGTAGAAAGGGATCTTTAAATTTTCTACCTTGGTATTTTTAACCTTCGCGTTTATAAATTCCTCCAAAGCGTCGCCTTTGATAAAGCCTTTGTCGGGGATGCCGAAATCAATGATGTCGCCTCTTTCTATCGCAAAAGATATTTCCTGGAGCTTGAAGGCGTTGTAACCGTAGGCGTAAAGGCTGCCGACAAAACTCCCCGCGCTTGTGCCGACTATCATGTTGACCGGCACGTTATGCGCTTCAAGGACTTTCAAAACACCTATGTGCGCAAAACCCTTTGACGCGCCCGCGCCAAGCACCACCGCGATCTTCGCGGGCCTCAGTGGAGGTTTTATTCCCTCCTTCGGAGCGCATGAGATCGTGAATATAAAGAAAATGATCAGGGGTAAAAATTTATAGAAATTTTTAACGGTCTTCATAAGCAGAGATCCAAAAAGCAGGGGGCGGCGTATCGTGCCCCTGCTTGCTATTTCTTCCTTGCTGCCAGTTTGTTAAGCGCGTTGATGTATGCCTTTGCGGAGGCTATGATGATATCTGTGTCGCTGCCGTGGCCGGTGACTGACTTGCCGTCTTCCTCAAGCGAGACCACAACCTCGCCGAGCGCGTCAGTGCCGCCCGTGATCGCCTTCACCTCATATTTAAGAAGCTTGCTCTTTGTGCCTGTGATAGATGCAATCGCCTTGAACGCGGCGTCAACAGGGCCGTCGCCGTGCTCTGTCTTTTCGATCAGCTCTTCATTGACCTTAAGCTTGATAACGGCGGTCGGTCTCTGATGAATGCCCGCTGAAGCATTGAGATCGACAAGGCTGTATATTTCAGGCACGGTCGTGGATTCTTCGGTCACGAGGATTTCAAGGTCTTCATCGTATATCTCCTTTTTCTGGTCAGCGAGTCTCTTGAAACGCTCAAACGCGCTGTTCACTTCCTCGTCGCTAAGTGCATAGCCTAACTCGTTCAGTCTCGTCCTGAAGGCGTGCCTGCCCGAATGCTTTCCCAGGACGAACTTTGTTTTGTGAAGGCCGATGGTCTCCGGCCTGATAATTTCGTAAGTGGATTTTTCTTTCAGCAGGCCGTCCTGGTGTATCCCGGATTCATGCGCGAACGCGTTCGCCCCGACAATGGCCTTATTGGGCTGAACATACATACCGGTGATCTTTGTTACGAGCCTGCTGCTCCGCATAATCTCTTCTGTTTTGATATTGGTATCGGCATTGAATATATCGCGACGCGTCCTTAACGCCATCACCACTTCTTCCATTGAACAGTTGCCTGCGCGCTCGCCGATACCGTTAATGGTGCATTCGATCTGACCCGCGCCGTTTAAAACCGCTGCGAGGGAATTGGAAGTTGCAAGCCCGAGGTCGTTATGACAATGGACCGCGATCACGGCCTTGTCAATATTCTTCACCTTGTCAAAAAGCGTCTTTATCATCGCACCGAATTCGCTTGGGATGCTGTACCCCACTGTGTCCGGGATATTCACGGTCAACGCTCCTGCCGCAATGACCGCTTCGACAACTTCGCACAGATAATTTATTTCAGTGCGCGTCGCGTCCATCGGGGAGAATTCAACGTCATCTGTAAAACTCTTTGCGAGCTTCACCATCTCCACAGAACGTTTCAAGGCCTCTTCGCGGCTGACGCGGAACTGATGTTTCAGATGGATATCAGAAGTGGAATGGAATGTATGGATACGCCTTTTAGGCGTGTCCTTCAGCGCCTCCCACGCGCGCTTGATGTCCTCTTCTCTGGCCCTTGCAAGACTGCAAATGACCGGGCCTTCCACCTCGCCGCCGATCCTCTTTATTGCCTCAAAATCACCGGGGGACGCGATCGCAAATCCCGCCTCGATAATGTCCACGCCGAGCCTTGCAAGCTGTTTTGCCACTTGCAGCTTTTCGCCCACGTTCATTGACGCGCCGGGGGACTGCTCGCCGTCCCTTAATGTCGTATCGAATATCTTTATTGTCCTCATGATAATTCTCCGAAATTATTATCCGCAGATTTCGCAGATAAAGAACCTTTATTTAATATCTGTGTCGATCTGTGCAATCTGTGGACTAATCATCTCTGTGGTTCTTTAAGTTTCGTTTTTCTCTTCTTGCTAAGCAAATACGTTCCTTCGATGATGCCCCATATCACATAAATAATCGCGAAAACAAATATCACAATCTCAGGGTACATAAATATCAGCACAAAGGCCGACACTATAACTACAAGGAGCCAGAACGGTTTCCTCTCTTTAAAGTTTATCTCCTTCAATCCGTGAAACCGCAGGGTGCTTACCATCAGCGCCGCAAGCAGGAACGGCAGAAAGAGAATTAGATAGTTCTTACTTCCCGGCGTACCTAATAATTCATTATAAAACAAAACGAGTGACGCCACCACTGTGCCTGCCCCGGGGATCGGAAGGCCTGTGAACGCCTTGCTCTCGGTGGTACCCATTTGCACGTTGTACCTTGCAAGCCTCAGGGCCCCGCAGATCACATAGATAAAAGCCGCTCCCCACCCAAGCCTGCCGAAAGAATGCAGATCGCCCCAACTGTAGATCACTACAGCGGGCGCGACACCGAACGCGACGAGGTCGGAAAGGGAATCAAGCTCCACGCCGAATTTTGTCGTGCTGTTTGTCAGCCGCGCGACCCAGCCGTCAAGCCCGTCAAAGATGTTTGCTATCAATATCGCCCACGCCGCATAAACAAAGTTGCCCTTAAATGACGTGAGAATTGCGTAGAACCCGCAGAACATCCCGCACAGCGTCAACGAATTGGGTAATATGTAGATCCCTTTTTTCATAATGTTAAGTAGGAAGTAAGAAGTAGGAAGTAGGAAGTAAAAAACCGAGAACATTGCATATAATAACTTCCCACTTCTGATTTCTCACTTCTCACCTCTCTTTGCTAATATCGTTTCCCCCGCTTTCACCTTGTCGCCTAATTTTACCTTAACTTTGGTATTTAATGGCAAGAAGACATCAAGCCTCGAACTGAATTTAATTATACCGTATCTCTGCCCCTGCGCAAGTGTCTCCCCCGGCTTTACCCGGCAGACTGCGCGGCGCGCGACATAACCTGCTATCTGCTTTACCACGATCTTTCCGTGCTGGCCTTCAAGAAGCATGGTTATATGTTCGTTAGCTGTTGAGGCTTCATCTTTAAACGCTGATAAAAACTTCCCCGGATAATGCCTGACGTCCTTTACAACTCCGTCGCAGGGCGCCCTGTTCACATGCACATTCAGAGGCGACATAAAGATGCTGATCTTCAGCGCCTTCTCATGCAATAGCTCATCCTCCACAGCTTCTGTAATTACAATTATCTTTCCGTCCGCCGGGGAGTAAAACGCGTCCCTGTCAGGGACCGTTACCCTGTCGGGGTCTCTGAAGAAATAGAACATGAAAAGCGTGAGTATCAGAAATACCGCTGTCAGCCAGTGGACCCTGAGAAGCGCAGAGACGGCGGTAAGAGAGATAAAAACCAGGATGAACGGATAACCTTCTTTGGCGAATTGGAACATTTTTATCAGAAGCCGGAAGACAGAAGCCAGAGGTCAGACGAAATAAATCTTCTTAGTTTTTCTAAGTCTGTTGTCTGTCTTCTGCTGTCTGTCTTCTGTTGTCTGTCCTTTCTCACGCCTTTGACTTGTCCACGAGTTTGCCTTTTTTCAGCCACGGCATCATATCTCTGAGCTTGGCGCCGACTTCTTCAATGGAATGCTGTTCGCCTTTTCTGGTAAGGGCGGTAAACACGGGTTTGTTCGCCTTGCATTCGAGCATCCAGTCTCTTGCGAACTCGCCCGACTGTATCTCGTTGAGGATCTTTTTCATTTCCTTTTTCGTCTCACCGGTCACGACGCGGGGGCCTCTTGTTAAGTCGCCGTATTGCGCGGTGTTGCTTATTGAATATCTCATGTTCGATATCCCGCCTTCATAGATCAGGTCCACTATCAATTTCACTTCATGGAGGCATTCAAAATATGCCATTTCCGGCGCGTAGCCAGCTTCAACGAGAGTCTCGTAACCTGCCATGATAAGAGATGTAAGTCCGCCGCACAGCACAACCTGCTCGCCAAAGAGGTCTGTTTCAGTCTCCTCCCTGAAGGACGTCTCAATGATGCCTGCCCTGCCTCCTCCGATTGCGGAAGCATAAGCAAGGGCGATCTCCTTTGTGTCCCTCGAGGGGTCCTGATGGACAGCTATCAAACAGGGGACGCCGCTTCCCTTCGTGTATTCAGATCTGACGAGATGACCGGGCCCTTTCGGCGCGGCCATAAAGACGTTCGTTTCAGGGGACGGGACTATCTGGTTGAAGTGGATATTGAACCCGTGGGCAAAAGCGAGGTAAGCGCCCTTCTTCATATTCGGCGCGATCTCATTCTTGTATACGTCCGCCTGGTATTCATCAGGAAGCAGTATCATGATAATGTCGGCTTTCTTTGCGGCCTCCGCGGGAGGCATTGCCTTAAAGCCCGCCTTTTGCGCCTTGTCCATGCTCGCGCCTTTCCTGATCCCTATGATTACATCCACGCCGCTCTCTTTTAAATTGTTCGCGTGAGCATGTCCCTGGCTGCCGTATCCCATAATGCAGACAGTCTTGCCCTTTAATGCTCCTTTCTTAACATCTTTATCGTAATAAATTTTCATGATACCCTCCTAAAAATTAATTGCTGTCATATTGAAAGTTAACGTCGCTATTGCCGATGAACTCAAAAATAATATCAGATTTAATTGAATTTTGAAAGTTAACATCGACGAATTGACTAATAGCCGCACCATCTTGTAGTATTTTTGTATATCTTCTTTCAGGAAAATTCCTAATCATAATTATTAATTTTTGGAGGAACAGTGACGATTACGGAAAAGATTTTTGCAGCCCACTGCGGCAAAAAAGAGGTCGCACCCGGAGAGTTGATCAACGCGAAGGTGGACCTGATCCTTGCCAATGATATAACCGCGCCCATCGCGATCACCGAGTTTAAAAAGATCGGCGCAAAAGGCGTGTTTGACAAAGACAGGGTCGTGTTCATCCCCGACCACTTCGCCCCGCAAAAAGACATCAAGGCCGCTGAACAGTGCAAGATGCTCAGGGACTTTTCAAGAAGTTATGACCTCGGGCTCTATTTTGAGGTCGGCAGAATGGGCGTGGAACACGCGCTTCTGCCGGAGCAGGGGCTTGTGGTGCCCGGCGACCTGATCATCGGCGCTGACAGTCACACCTGCACATACGGCGGGCTGGGCGCGTTCGCCACCGGTGTGGGATCAACAGACGTGGCGTCCGCAATGGCAACCGGCGAATGCTGGTTCAAGGTGCCTGAGTCCATGAAGTTTGTTTATTACGGGAAACTGAACAAGTGGGCCGGCGGGAAGGACTTGATCCTTCACACAATCGGCGACATCGGCGTTGACGGCGCATTATACAGAGCCATGGAATTCACGGGCGAGACCATCAGTTCACTGCCGATGTACTCGCGGCTGACAATGTGCAACATGGCAATAGAGGCCGGGGGAAAGAACGGGATCATAACCCCTGATGAAATTACTGAACAGTATGTTAAAGGAAGGGCGAAAAGGGAATACAAATTTTATTCATCCGACAAAGCCTCTAAATATGTCGAGGTGAAGGAATACGATTGCTCGAAAATCCCTTTGACTGTGTCCTGCCCTCACCTGCCGTCAAACACGAAACCCGCTGCGGAGCTTTCATCCGTCACAATAGACCAGGTGGTCGTCGGCTCCTGCACAAACGGAAGGATCGAAGACCTGAGAGAGGCCGCTGAAATTATAAAAGGGAAAAAGGTCCATCCCGAAGTCAGGATGATCGTCATCCCCGCGACCCAGCAGATCTATTTGCAGGCGGTCAAAGAAGGGCTGGCAGAGATATTCGTGAACGCGGAAGCGGTTTTTTCCACACCGACATGCGGCCCGTGTCTCGGCGGACACATGGGAATTCTTGCAAAGGGCGAAAGGGCCATTGCGACAACGAACAGGAATTTTGTCGGCAGGATGGGACACCCTGAGAGCGAAGTCTATCTCTCAAACCCGGCAGTCGCCGCCGCTTCGGCGATCAAAGGGAGGATCGCCGTACCGGATGAAGTTGTATAATCACAAAATATTTATCCACAGATTTCGCAGATTGCACAGATAAAGAAAAAATTCTTTAAAAAAATCTGTGAAATCTGTGTCATCTGTGGATTACTTTTCAGGAGGATATCATGATTCTTAAAGGTAAGGTCTGGAAGTTCGGAGACAACATCGACACCGACGCGATCATTCCAGCGCGTTATTTAAACACATCAGACCCCAAGGAGCTTGCAAAGCACGTGATGGAAGACGCGGACAAGGATTTTCCGTCAAAGGTTGCGGCAGGGGACCTGATAATTGGAAAGGCCAATTTCGGCTGCGGCTCTTCAAGGGAGCACGCCCCTATCGCGATAAAGGCGGCGGGCATTCAGGCGGTCGTTGCAAAAAGCTTTGCGAGGATCTTTTACAGAAACGCGTTCAACATCGGGCTTCCTATCTTTGAGTCGGATGACGCGCCGGACAAGATCAGCGGGGGCGACGAGATAGAGATAGACGCGGACAAAGGGACGATCAGGAACATAACAAAGGGCGAAGAATACACCGCGAAACCGATCCCTCCGTTCATGCAGGAGCTTATCTCCGCGGGGGGGTTGATCGAATGGACCAAAAAGAGGCTGAAGGCCTCGTAGCCGCCTACATGGAATTCTTGCGGGAGCCCGAAAGAAAAAATTCTGTGGAATATCTAATTAATGATGTTGTATAATTTTTCATTCCAAAATTTCAATATCATAAAGGGGAGGGCAATATGAAGGTTAAAACAGTAGTGCTGTCACTGGTTTTTCTGGTTTTATGTTCCACAAGTCTTTATGCAAAAACTCTTTCGTTAGGCGTAAAGGCCAGCACATTAGGGGTAGGGCCTGAAGTTGAGGTGTCGTTTCTGGATTTTTTAGGTATCAGAGGGGGATTTAATTACTGGAAATATAATTACGATGGAACAAAAGACGATATCGATTATAAATTTAAACTGAAATTGAACTCTGTTCCAGTCTTATTGGACATACATCCATTCAAGGGCAGTTTCAGACTTACCGGCGGCGTGCTTATCAACCGTAATAAGGTTGATGCAGATGCAGAGATTGCACCTGGCACAACATATACAATCGGAGACCAGGATTTTGATGGATCGGAGATTGGAAAACTTAAAGGGAAAATTACCTTCAATGATACAGCGCCATATGCCGGGCTGGGATGGGATACTTCATTCGGAAGGGACAATGCCTGGGGGTTTATTATGGACTTAGGAGTGGTTTTCTCAGGGTCTCCCAAGGTTGATCTTTCCGCCAGCGGCGGAACAAAATCCAACGATCCCACATTTCTGAGCGAGTTGGCAAAAGAAGAAGATAACATGCAAGATGATCTTAACGCTTATAAATATTATCCTGTAATTGGGATTGGGGTTAATTACAGATTTTAACCGGAGGTTTTATGAAAGTTTTAGCAGCAGTCTTAGGCATTATCCTTCTGCAAAACATAGCTTATGCGGAAGAGAACATCGAGTTAAAGACCCAGAGAGACAAGTTGAGTTACAGTATCGGCACAACCATGGGAAAAGATTTCAAAAGCCAGTCCATAGATGTTGATCCTGATATCCTCGCCAAAGGAATTAAGGACGCGTTCTCAGGTGACAAGTCTTTGATGACGGATGAGGAAATGCGCGATACTATTTCCACTTTCCGTAATGAGATGATGGCCAAGCAGATGGCGCAAATGAAAGAGTCAGCCGAGAAGAACAAGAAGGAAGGGGACGCCTTTCTCGCGGAGAACAAGAAAAAAGAAGGCGTCGTAACTCTGCCGAGCGGCTTACAGTATAAAGTCATTAAAGAAGGGACCGGGGCAAAACCGAAAGCAACGGATACAGTGAGCGTGCATTATAAAGGGACCTTTATAGACGGCGCTGAATTCGACAGTTCCATGAAGCGCGGCCAGCCTGCAACGTTCAAAGTCGGCGGTGTGATCCCCGGCTGGACCGAGGCGCTGCAGCTTATGAAAGCCGGTTCAAAGTGGCAGTTGTATGTGCCGTCCAATCTTGCTTATGGAGAGCGCGGCGCGGGACGTGAAATCGGACCCAACGCGACGCTTATTTTTGAAGTGGAACTGCTTTCCATTCAGGAAAATACAGGCAAACTGCCGGCGCCTGAAAAACCGGCAAAATAGTTGAGCCTCTTGCAAATGTTTAGAGGAAATCACGTTTGCCGTCATACCCGCAAAGGCGGGTATCCAGAAGTCTTTGGTTTATAATATACTGGATTCCCGATAAAGACCTCGGGGATGACGAATAAAGACTTTTGCAGGAGCCTCAGTTAATATTTATTTGTACACCCTTTCAACCCGCTGGCCGATAGATGTGAGGACTTCATAGGGAATGGTGCCGATCTTGTCCGCGATGTCAGCGGCGGTAATTTTCTCTTTCCCCTGATTTCCGATTAAAACTACTTCTGAATCCAGGCCTGCGTCCGGTATGTCCGTAACATCAACCATGATCGTGTCCATGCAGACCCTTCCGGCAATAGGCGCGCGCTTTCCATTGATAAGCACCTCTCCCTGGTTGGAGAGTTTCCTGTTGTATCCGTCAGCATAGCCGACAGGAATTGTTGCGATGGTGCTTTTCCTCTTTGTGATGAAGGTCCTGCCGTAGCTTATCGGAATGCCGGCCGGGACTTTTTTAAGGAGAAGGATCTTACTTTTCAGGCTTAACACCGGCTTGAGATCATCAGACCCGTAGCCGTAAAGCATAATTCCGGGCCTTACCATATTGAGGTGGGCGTTTTTCATGCTTAGTGTAGCGGCGCTGTTGGCAATGTGAAGATATTTAAAAGTGATCTTGTTCCGTGACCATTCATTTTTTATCGCAAGGAACCTCTTCAACTGCAGACCGGCAAACTCTTTATCACAGAGGTCCGCCTCGGAGAAATGGCTCATGAGCCCTTCGAGTTCAATGTTTTTCAGGCGCGCTGCCTTGGGGATGTCCGTTAAGGCCCTGTCGATAGTAAACCCCACACGCCCCATGCCGGTGTCTACCTTGATATGCACCGCGATCCTGCGCTTGCGCCTCACAGCCTCTTTAGAAAATTTCTTAGCGGTGTTTAAATCGAGGATTAAGGGGGTGAGATTAAATCTGAAGCATTCGTCAATGTGGTCCCTGTCAAAAAAAACCAGTATGGGGGCCGTTATCCCGGCCTCCCTGAGCGCAATGGCTTCGGCGGTAAACGCTGTTCCGAGATAAGTGATGCCTTGTTTTATGAGGTACTTTGAAATCTCTGCTGCGCCGTGTCCGTAGGCGTTGGCCTTCACAACGGCGAGAATATTTTTATTGCCTGTTTTCTTTTTGGCGACCCTGAGGTTGTGCGAGAGGGCTTTAAGATCGATTTCTGCGAAGGCTCTCAGCATTAAGATTTAAGACTTGCTTTCCTTGCCCGACTCATTGCCTTCCGTTTTATTTTTTGGTGTAACGTCGATCTCATCCGGCCCGGAAGACGCCTTCTTGAAATTCTTTATCGCCTCTCCTATGCCCTTGCCGATCTGAGGCAGTCTCGACGCCCCGAAAAGGATCACAACGATGACCAGAATTATTATCAGCTCTGATGTCCCAAGTCCAAACATTTCTTCCTCCTCATTACGCTATTTTTAAATTTCAACCTGTCTTGAGGTTGCAGATAAAGCTCGACATCTTCGGGAGTGTTAAGGTTAATGAACGACTTCGCCTCCGGGTCGATGCCCTTTATCTCTTCGGTTGTAATATATTTTACTCTTTTACTGCGATTAAGTAAAAAATCTTTTATCCCCTTCTTCCCTGAAAGTATAAACTGCTCCAAAGTGGACAAGGCTTTTTTTGAATAAAAGGCAAAGAGAGGCTCAGCCCGGTGGTTGACAACCGGGACCACAACATCATAAATGTCGGCTTCTTGCGCAGGGTCGAAATTCCCTCTCTCCTCGCCGCTCATCATAGAGAGACATGCCGGATTATATCTTTCATCCGCCATAAACCTGATCAGGGCCGGATTTATGAAGGGCATGTCGCACGCGGAAACAAAAACCCACTGGCTGGATGAATTCAGAAGCGCGGTAAAGATTCCCGTCATCGGGCCTCTCACGTCATAAACGTCGCCAAACAGCGGCACTCCGAGATATGAATAAAGCTCCGGCTGGTTGGTGATGATGTAGGTTTCCCGGAAAAGCCGCTTCATGATCTTGAGATTCCTCTCGACGGTCTTCTTCCCCTCAACCTCGATGAATGCCTTCAGCACAGGCATGCGTTTGTTCTCTCCGCCTGCGAGGATTACGCCCGTGCAATTATGTATAAGATTATTCATTTTGTCTGTCATTCCGGCAGTCATTAAGCCGGGATCCAGTTTGTATTTCCTGAATTCCCGCCTTCGCGGGAATGACGTTTTAGCCTTTAATTATTTTCACTAATTCCTGAACTTCAAGGACCGCTTTTGTCTCAGTCCCGCTGACCATGTCTTTGACCACGACCTCGCCTTTTTTCAATTCGTCTTCGCCGAGGACAATGACATTTTTTGCGCCGAGGCGGTTTGCCTTGCGCATCTGGCTCTTAAGAGATGACGGTTCATAATTAACCTCGGCCCACATCCCTGATGAGCGTAATTGTTCGGCCAGCAGCAGGCCCTTTTCAGGTGCTTCCTGTCCAAGCGGACAAATAAGAACGTCGGGAGTTTCAGCCTTGCTTATGGACCCCTTTATCAGAGGGATGATCCTTTCCATACCAATGGCGAAACCGATGCCGGGGGTCGGCGGCCCGCCGAACTCGTCTACAAGTCCGTCGTATCTCCCGCCTGCCGCAACTGCCTTCTGGCTTCCAAGAGATTCGCTTGTCACTTCAAAGGCTGTCTTTGTGTAATAGTCGAGACCTCTGACGAGATTAGGGTTGATGGAATGCCTGACGTTGAGTGTTTCGAGGTTGCGCTTCAAATTGTCAAAATGCTGTTTGCAATCATCGCAGAGATGATCAAGCACGGCCGGAGCGCCCTGTCTGGATTCGATACAGCCCGGGACCTTGCAGTCCAGTATTCTCAAGGGGTTCAGATCAAACCGCCTTTGACAATCGCCGCAGAAACTGTTCAATCTGTCCCGAAGGAAATTTTTCAGGGCATCCCTGTATGCGGGACGGCAGTTTTTACATCCGATCGAGGTTATCTCAAAATTGACCCCCTCAAGGCCTATGCTGTTTAATATCTTTGAAAGCATGGAGATTATCTCAGCGTCGAGTTTCGGGTCTTCAATGCCCAGGGCCTCCGCGCCTATCTGGTAAAACTGCCTGTACCTGTACGCCTGCGGCCTTTCATACCGGAACATCGGGCCCATGTAATAAAATTTTTGCGGCGCTGGATTGTTGTATAAGTGGTGCTCAACGTAAGCCCTTACAAAAGACGCCGTGCCCTCCGGCCGCAGGGTCACGCTGCGGTCGCCCTTGTCGGTAAAGGTGTACATCTCTTTTTCCACAATATCGGAGGTCTCTCCGATGCTTCTGGTAAATATGTCGGTTGATTCGAGTACGGGGAGCCTGATTTCCTGGTAGCCGTAAGTCCTGAAAACGTCCCGAGAGATCTTCTCAATGTGCTGCCAGACGGAGATCTCAGGCGGCAGGATGTCCTGAAAGCCCTTAAGCGTTTTGTGTTTCATTCGGTATTTCAGCCTCGCGTTCCTTGTCGAATTCCATCATCCTGAGGTGGCTCTCAATCAATCTCTTCAGCTCTTCTTTGAAATGTCTCCTTATGCCTTTGAGGTCGGTTATGTCTTCATGGATCTTCACGATCTTTTCCTGGGCCTCTCTCATCATGTCTTCCGCCTTCAACTCCGCTTCTTTTATCATGAGCTCGGCGTCTTTCTTGGCTGTGCCCCTGAATTCTTCCACCATTTGTTGTGTGCTGATAAGGGTGTCTTTCAGAGTGGTCTCGATATTTTTATACTCCTTTAACTGCTTCTCGAATCTCTTGGACTCTTCCCTCAGGTTGGCGTTTTCCCTCAGGAGCTCTTCCATCTCCTCCCTGATCAGTTCGAGAAAGGAATCCACCTCTTCCATATCAAAACCCCTGAACCTTGTGGCGAATTGTTTCTGCTGAATATCAAGCGGCGTTATTCTCATAGTACCTCCTGTATGAACGAAAAATTTATGTCTTTATTTTATTGAAACTAACTATAAAGCAACGATTAATAAAAATCAAAGCCCTTCTCACTTCATCCTCGCGCCCATATCAAATAATGACGCAACCACAAAGTATTTCAGGAACATGATCGCAAGAATTACCAGCATGGGCGATATATCAATGCCCATTGATATCCCGATCCGTCTTCTGATAGGTCTTAACACAGGATCTGTTACCGCGTGCAGGAAGCGCACGATAGGATTGTAAGGGTCGGGATTCACCCAGCTCAGAAGAGCGGAGATTATTATCATCCACATATATATTGTCAGGATAGTATCAAGGATATGTCCAACCGCGCTAAAAAGATTGCCGAATAAAAACATTTGTTACCTCCCTTTCCCCAACTCTTCTGCTCTTTTCTTTGCGGCCTCAAGGGCATCAAGCACTAAATCTCTTAATCCCTTCTCATTAAAGACCTTCAACCCTGCCGCTGTCGTGCCTCCCGGCGAAGTCACCATCTCTCTGAGCTTTGAAGGCGGCATTCCGGATTCCAGGAGCCTTGCAGTGCCGATAGCAGTTTGAACAGCAAGCACAGACGCATCGTCTTCGCTCAGTCCTAATTTTACCCCGGCCCCTGTCATCGCCTCTACAAAAAGTGCTATGAAGGCCGGGCCGCTGCCTGAGACCGCGGTCACGGCATCCATGTATTTTTCAGGTAAAGTTATGACCTTGCCGATAGACATTAATATCTCCCTGACAACTGAAATGTCCTTGTCTGAAAAACACTCGCACAGGGACATGACCGACATCCCCTCCTGTACCAAAGCAGGCGTATTCGGCATGACACGGATGAGTTTCTTTGTCTTCAATTTGGATGATAGATACGAAAGCGTAATGCCCGCTGCAATCGAAACTACGGTCTTCTCTTCAGAAATATCAGGACTGATCTCATCAAGGGCCGTCTCCATATTCTGCGGCTTCACCGCAAGGATGATTATATCGCACGCGGCTGCAACCTCTTTATTGGACGATGTTGTTTTGATACCGTAGGTCTTTTCTAAATACTGCCTTCTTTCCTCCCTCGGTTCTGCCACAAAGATCTGTCTTCTGTCTTCTGACCTCTGCCTTCTGATTCCTTTAATAATGGCTTCCGCCATGTTGCCGCCGCCGATAAAACCGATCATTATTCCCTCTCCCCGAATATCGCGGTACCGATCCTGACCATTGTAGCGCCTTCCTCGATAGCGACTTCAAAATCATTGGACATGCCCATTGACAATTCGGGCAGGCTGAAGCCTTTTGCCGATGCCCCGTCCCTGATCTCCCGCAATCTCCTGAAGTAAGGCCGTACCGATTCAGGGTCATCAAAGTAAGGCGGTATTGTCATGAGGCCTTCAAGTTTGAGATGCTGCATCTTTGAGACTTCTTCAAGCAGTCCTGTCATGTCTTTTTCTGAAACTCCATGCTTTGTCGCTTCATCAGAGAGTTTTATCTGCACAAGCACCCTCTGCGCTTTATTCATTTTCCCGGCCTGTTTGTTAACTTCTGTAGCAAGCTCAAAAGAGTCAATAGTCTGGATCAGGTCGAATATCTGAACTGCGGCCTTGGCCTTGTTTGTCTGCAGATGACCGATCAAATGCCATTGTATTCTTAAGTCTGTGCTCTGTGCTCTGTGTTCTGTGATCTTTTCTTTCGCTTCCTGTACCCTGTTCTCTCCTAAAATTGAAACTCCAGCTTTTACCGCTTCGATAATTTCCTGCAATTCAACTGTCTTCGTAACGGCAATGAGTTTTATGTCCTTCGGGGACCTGCCTGCTCTTGCAGCGGAGTCATTGATCCTTTGCTGAATTGCTGTGAGATTCTCCGAAATCCCCATTGTCTAACAGACTAACATTTTTGTTTTTTTATTTACAACCTGAGAATTATCCACAGATTACTCAGATGTACACAGATTTAATAAAAGCTCCTTCCTGATCTGTGTAATCTGCGAAATCTGCGGATTATTACTGTCAATTTTCTTTCTCTTCACTAAGGTTTTCGTAAATAAAAACAGTCCTTTTTGTGTTATCATTTTACCATGAACAAGGGCGGTATACTCGTCGTTGAAGATGAATCCAAAATCGCTGCAATCGTAAAGGCATATCTTGAAAAAGAAGGCTTCAGGGTCACGGTAGCAAGCACCGGACAAAAGGCCATATCAGCGCTGAAAGACGGATTTGATCTGATAATACTCGACCTCATGCTTCCTGACATGGACGGGGAAGACATATGCCGGACCATCCGCGCGGACTCTGACGTGCCGATCATCATGCTGACCGCCAAAGTGGAAGAAGAGGACAGGATAAAAGGGCTCGGCATAGGCGCGGATGATTATGTAGTCAAGCCTTTCAGTCCGAGAGAGCTTGTTGCAAGAGTCAACGCGCTTTTAAGAAGGTCCAAAGGCGCAAAGGGGAGCATCAGTTTCAACAAGGGGGACCTTGTTATTGACTCTTCCCGTTTTGAGATAATAAAGAACAATGTGCCTTTGGTGCTTACCCCCACGGAATTCAAGCTCCTGCAATGCCTCGCGGAACGTCCCGGACAGATCTTTTCAAGGCTCCAGCTTGTAAATGTAATACTCGGTTATGATTTTGAAGGATACGACAGGACCATTGACGCCCACATCAAGAACATCCGCCACAAGATCGAAGAAGACCCCAGAAACCCCTCTTATATCAAAACAGTCTACGGGGTAGGTTACAGGTTTATCGGCCAGCCTGATGAGGACTAAACTATTCATCGCATTCATATTCCTTGTCCTCTTCGCCCTGCTGTCAAATATAATGTTTGAACGGCTCATCATGAGGGACTTTGATGAGTTCATGGAAGGCACAAAGGAAGACCAGATCTACTGGATATTAGCGTCTGTTGAAGGAAGCTATAAAAGCAACGCATGGGACCATCAATCGCTTCATGAGTCGCTGCACTGGGGTCTGATGCTCGGTTTTGAAAGCATATTGGAGGACGCGGCAGGCAATAACATACTGACATCCACCGATGTTGTTTTTAACATGGATTCTTACATGCTGGGCAGGATGAAGGAGTTTTTGAAGCTGCCCGCGGGCAAAGGGGCCTTTACCTGGTATCCGCTGTATGTTGAAGGTAAAGAGATAGGAAAGCTGCATCTCCGGCCTCTTGAAAGGCTCGGAGAGATCCCGTTAAAAGAAGAGATATTCAGAAAGAGGGGGAGAGAATTCCTTATTATATCTTTCCTGATCGCGGGCGGAGGGGCTTTGCTCCTGTCTGTCCTGTTCACAATGTTTCTTTCCAGGCCCGTCAGGCGCTTAACAGTTGCGGCGGAGAAGATTGCCAAAGGGGAATTTTCCATTCAAAAGCTCAAGGTGCACCGTAAATATAAAGACGAGATCGACAAGCTTTCTGAAACCTTTACCTACATGGCTGAGGCCCTGAAAAAAGAGGACCTTTTAAGAAAGCATCTGACATCGAATATCACCCATGAGCTGAGAACGCCTTTAACGATCATAAAGGGCAATCTCGAAGCGGTCGAAGACGGGGTAATTTCCGACCCGAATGAGGTTTTAAGGACCATGAGATCAGAAGTTCACAGGATGATCTCCCTCGTCGAGGGCATTGAGGACATTACAAGGGCCGAGGCAAGCTTCTTTAAGCGTGGAGACATGGAAGAGATCAACCTCATTGATTTTGTCGGGTCTGTTGCCGGAGGCATGAAAAAGCTTATTGAAGATAAGGGGCTCTACCTGAAAACCGCCGGGCCCCCGGTCGTTGTCAGGACTTATCCCGATAAGCTCCATATCATCCTGAAGAACCTGCTGACAAATGCCTTCAAATACACAAGCGGCGGCGGAATTACAATAAAATGGGACAGGCAGAATGCCGAAGGCTTTTATATCTCCGTTGAAGACACTGGAAAAGGCGTTGGACCGGAAAACATTCCAAGGATATTTGAGCGGTTTTATAAGGGAGATGACTCAGGCGGACAGGGGCTGGGGCTTGCTATAGTCAAGGAGCTTACGGAAGTAATAGGCGGAAAGGTCGAAGTCCAAAGCGCGCCCGGTAAAGGCTCGCGGTTTACGGTCATATTTTAACGTTCATATTTTCTTCATTTTTAAATGTTAATTTGGAATATTGAATATGGATCAACCATGAAACAATTAGCTGTCTTAACATTGATCGCCGCCTCGCTGATCGTGCCCTGTCCAGAGGCCTTTGCATTCCATGAAAAACCTGTAACGCCTTACGGCGATTATTGCGAGCAGTGCAGTAAATACGGTACCTGCAAATCCATGATGTCTTTTCACGAGGCGCAAAAGGCTTTAGATAATTATTTTGTTAAGAAGGGGTTCGGTGTCATGATCAACGACCCCGGGCCCGGAAGATTTATAAGGGCAAAAATTATCGACAAAGGCAGAGTGGTGGATGTCATCATCTTCGACCGGCTTACCGGCAGGATGAGGTCCATCTATTAAAAATATCCGCATCAGAAATATTTATTTTTACACCCGCCTGTTTTTTGATAGAATTAACCCGGAACATCCTTAAATGAAAAAGTTCCCTGTATCACGCATGATGCAGGGAGCTATCTGAAGGGGGTATGACCATGAGCAATAAAACAATCCTGATATTATCGGCGTTATTGCTTATCCTGCAGGTGAAATCATTTGCTGATGACAGCCTGCCTGAAAGCGCCACTATTGGACCGCCCGCTGATTTTGCCGCTTCCTCAGTCTTAAAGATATGGGAGGGGGAAATAGGAGATAAGAAAGTGGCGTATTTTAGGTCCGGGAAAGAACAAAAGGTTGAAGAAATTCTTGTCGTTATTCAGGACAATATGCCTCTTGAATTCAGGCGCTTTGAGTATTTCGACAAAGACTGCGACGGAGAACTGAATTTCGTAAAGATAAAAACCTTCAGGGAAGGCGGAGGATGGGAAAAGGCGGAGATAAATGAAAACAACAAATACGCGCTCGAATTCGCCAACGCCAAGTTCAAGGAATATCTGGGTAAGGTCAAAGAGAAAATAGCCGGCAGGACTGCTGAATAGTCTACTTTGATCCCGCTAATAATTTGATCAGCGTTCTCATTTCATCGGAGTCCCATTCCCTGTAGCCCAGAGACACACCAGCCAGGTTTCCTTTGGCGTCTATCAGGACCTTCATCGGGGTCGAACGCACGCCATACTGAGAGCTGACCGCTCCGACTTCATCAAGAAGGACATCAAAGGAGATGTTGTTCTCCTCTAAAAATTTGGAAACTGTGTCCCTGTTCTCTTCTATATCAACGCTTAAAAGCTCAAAAGGTTCTCCTTTGAAGCTCCGGTAAAGGCTTTCGAGGGAAGGCAACTCCTTCCTGCACCATGGTCACCACGTTGTCCAGAAACTGAGGAGGACTACTTTACCTCGGTATTGGCTGAGGCGCACCTTTTCACCTTTCACGGAAGTCAATTCGAAATCCTCGGCCATAACGGGTTTTGCGAATGGGTTCATGTTCATGGCCTGCATTAATTCAGCGACCCTGGCATTGGATGCTACATCAGTTTTAGCTACTACATCAGTTGCGGAGGCTGTCTTGGACGGTTCCTTGCCCTGCTCTTTTGTACAGGAAAGTAAACATGATATGAGAATTATGATAATTGCGGCCACATTAAGATGTTTTCTTTCAGCCTTCATATTTATTAAACAAGCCGTCCTTTCAAAAAATTAATATGATTAGTATATCAATTATCCCGTTTAAAAAACACCTTCACAAATTTTTCACAATTTATTCATTTTCCCTTCAAAACTTTTTATTAAGCTAAATCATACAAATTAAGTACGGATATGATTAAAGATAAATAATATGACATTAATGGTTCTTTTACCCCCCCTCCAACTTAGAGCAGCCAGGGTGTCCTGGCTGCATTTTTTTTAGGCGCGGAATGATTGACCGCTTTTCTTATTTCTGTTAGCATTGATGGGATAATGAAAAAGATTTTCAGTATTATATTGCTTCTGCTTTTGCTGTCTCTTGCCGCGTGCGCTCATACCTCGGCACGCCAGGCGGGCCGCTATGACGGCCTTCTTTATGAAGAGGTCCTTCCCAACGGTTTGAAGGTCTTTGCCCTGAAAGACCCCAATGCCCCGCTGGCTGTTTTTCAGATATGGTACAACGCGGGCTCGATACACGAGCAGGTTGGAAAGACAGGGCTGAGCCATCTGCTTGAACACCTGATGTTTAAGGGCACGCCTAAATACGGGCCCAAGGAATTTTCAAAGATCATAAGCAGGGCAGGCGGAGTTGACAATGCCGGAACGTCGAGGGACTATGTTTATTATCATCAGAAGCTCGCGCCCGACAAACTTTATCTCTCCATCGAGCTTGAAGCCGACAGGATGAGCAACCTGGTCATGGACCCGAAAGAGACCCTCTCGGAAAGGGACGTTGTCATGGAAGAGCGGAGGATGCGCTACGATGACGACCCGCAGAACATTGTATATGAAGAAGTCATGGCGACCGCGTTTAAAAATATCCCTTACAGGTGGCCGGTCATCGGATGGATGGAGGACCTGAAGAGGATCACGCGGGACGACCTCTATAAATATTACAAAGAGCATTACGCGCCAAATAACGCCATGATAATTGTCGCCGGGAACATTGACGTCGACGCGGTGATGACGAAGATCAGAAGCGAGTTCGGCGGCATTCCTAAAGGCGGGAGAATTGAAAATCCCGACATAGCAGAGCCTGAACAGTCCGGCGAAAAAAGGCTGTATGTAAAAAAAGAGGCGGAGCTTCCTTACGTGCTAATCGGATATAAGACCCCGAACTTCCTGAACGATGACGGTTACGCCCTTGAGGTGTTAGCAGGGGTCCTCTCAGGGGGAAAGAGTTCGAGGATCTACAAAAGCCTGATCGATGAAAAGAGGCTTGCGCTTTCCGCGGACGCCTCCTACAGCAGCCTCGATAAATATCCTTCCCTCTTTTTCCTTGACGCTGCGCCCCTGCCCGGGAAATCCATCGACGAAGTTGAAAAGGCCTTGTATGAGGAAGTCGAAAAGATAAAGAAGGAAGCCCCAGACGAGAAGGAAGTCCAGAAGGCAAAGAACCAGGTAGAGGCGGGCTTTATCATGGGGCAGGATTCCATCTTCTTTCAGGCTGAGGTTGTGGCAATGTTTGAAATGCTCGGCGACAGGAAACTCAAGGACAAATATTTTGAAGGTATAAGAAAGGTCACCCCGCAGGACGTCCAGCGCGCAGCGCAGAAATATCTTGTCGAAGATAAAAAGACCGTGGGAGTATTGGTGCCACTGAAGAAAGTTGAGAGTGGGAATTGAAAAAACAGAAGACAGAAGACAGAAGACAGAAGACAGAAGTCACAAATCCCGTTACCCGTTACCCGTTACTCGTCACTGTCTTTATTCTGTTCAATGTTTTCTGTTCAATGTTCACTGACGCTTACGCCCTCGACGTCAAAAGGACCGTACTCGACAACGGACTGACACTCTTAATTGTTGAAAGGCACAACCTTCCCGTTGTAAAGGTCTCCGTCGGCATCAAGGCAGGAAGCATTTTGGAGCCTGAAGAAAAGGCCGGACTTGCAAGCATCACCGCTTCTCTCCTCACGTCCGGCACCCAAAAAATGACTGCGCAGCAGATCAGCGAAGAAATTGAATTTGTAGGCGGCGCCGTCGGGGCCTCCGCAGACGAAGATTTCGCTACAGTGTCGCTCTCTGTTTTGAAAAAAGACATGGACCTCGGCTTCGACCTGCTTTCTGACATAATCATAAATCCGTCTTTCCCCGAAGATGAACTTAATAAAAAGAGGGTCCGCATTAAAGGCAGTCTGAAATCCCAGGAAGACCAGCCTGATTTTGTCGCGTCAAGGGAGTTCAGAAAGGCGGTATTCGGCGCGCATCCCTACGGCCGTCTGGTCCAGGGCACGCCTGAAACGCTCGACGCGATCAAAAGGGATGACGTTGTTAATTTCCACTCTGCTTACTATGTCCCTAACAACGCGATAATGTCCGTTGTCGGCGACATAACTCCTGAGGAGGTCAAGGCCCTGCTTAAGCAATTTTTCCCTGAATGGCATTCAAAGGAAATTAAATCTGCATCTCTCCTGAAGCCAACTGAAGTTAAAGAGAGGAAGACCATCACTATAGACAAAGACCTTACTCAGGCAAATATTATCCTGGGACATGCCGGCATCAGCAGGGACAATCCCGATTATTACGCGGTGTCGGTCATGAATTACATACTCGGCGGGGGCGGCTTTGAATCACGCCTCATGCAGAATGTCAGGGAGGAAAAGGGGCTTGCCTATGACATTCACAGCTTTTTCGCCCCCAATAAGTACAGCGGGACTTTTCAGGTAGGCGTGCAGACAAAGAACGAGTCCGCAAATACAGCGGTTGAGGAGATATTAAAAGAGATAAACAGGATACGAAATACTCCCGTATCGGACACAGAGCTTGCAGACGCAAAGTCATTCCTCACCGGAAGCTTCCCCCTGAGGTTTGAAACAGGCGCGCGCATAGCCAACTTTCTCATAGCGGTTGAATTCTACGGGCTTGGGCTGGACTATATTGATAAATATCCTTCCTATATAAACAGCGTGACAAAAGATGAAGTCCTGCGCGTGGCGAAGAAATACCTCGACCCTGATAACTTTGTCCTTGTTGTTGTTGCCAACCAGGAAAAAGCGGGCTTGAAGCCGGAGTTTAAATAGATCCCTTCACAAGTTCCGCTATCTTTTTGTTCATGCCTTTCACTGATGCTATCTCGTCAACAGTGGCCTTTCTGATTGCGTCAAGGCTTCCGAAATGTTTCAGCAGCGCAAGTCTTCTTGTTTTGGCAATGCCCTTGATCTTTTCAAGCGGGGATTCGAGCGTCCTCTTAGCGCGGAGCTTTTTGTGATAGCTGACGGCAAAGCGGTGGACCTCATCGCGTATCTTCTGGAGCAGGTGCGTTGACGCCTCAAGCGGCCCAAGGTAAACAGGCTGGCGCCTGCCGGGGAGATAGACCCTTTCAAACTCTGTGCGGACACCTGACAGCTTTTGTTCTCTGCCGTCATATTTCGCCTTTGCCATCCCAACCGCTTCAACCGGCAGATCGAAAGGTCTCATCGCCTTCAGCGCTGATTCAAGCTGCCCCCTGCCCCCGTCGATTATTATCAATTGCGGCAGCCTGCCCTCATCGTTTGAGACATTCTTCAGGTATCTGCCGGCCACTTCGCCTATCATTGCAAAATCATCAATGCCTTCAACTGTTTTGATTTTAAAAAGCCTGTAGCCGTCTTTCATGAACTTCCCGTCTTCGTAGACGATCAATGCGCCGACAGCCTCCGATCCTGAAATATTCGATACGTCGATGGCGCCGATACGCCTCGGCACGACCCGCAGACCGAGCAGCTCTTTTATTTTCAAAAGCGTTTCGTCCACCTTTGTTTCTTTATGGACGTTAAATGAATAAAGCGCGTTATCATCCGCCATCTTCAGCACCTTTGCTTCGCCTTTATTCACTGCGTAAGAAAGCCTGACGGGCTTCCCTCTCTTTTCGCTCAGCCATCTCTGCTGTGTCGTCAGTTGCAATTTCAAAGGAATGATTATCCGCGGAGGCAGCAGCATTTCTTTTGAATAAAACTGCTCGACAAAACTCGCGACAAGCTCTTCATTTTCAATGCCGCCTGTTTTTTTCAGGAAGAAATCTTTCTGCCCGATGACCATGCCGTTTCTTATAAAGAGCAAAAACATGGAAGCTTCCTCCGCTTCCCTGTACAGCCCGATGACGTCAATATCGCCAAGCTCCGGCGCAACAGCGCTCTGCGCTTCCCACGCCTTCTCGATAGAGTTAAGCCTGTCCCTGATCTTCGCCGCCTCTTCAAATTCAAGAGCGTCCGAAAGCCGTTGCATCCTGCTTTGAAGACTGCTGAGGAGCTCTTTTTTTTCGCCCTGGATGAACGCCCTTACTTCATCAACTATCTCCATATACCTGTCATGATCTATCGGCGTCCTCCTGTCTTCCGCGCAAGGCGCGATACATCTTCCCATCTGATACTGAACGCAGGGGCGGAACGGCTTCTCAAGGTTGTACCTGCAGATCCTTATGGGGAAATTGCGCCGAATGAATTTCAGCATCTCCCACATGGCACCGGCAGGGACATAGGGTCCGAAGTAAAGCGCGCCGTCCTTTTCAATCCTGCGCACCACTTCAAGCCTCGGCCACTCTTCGTTGACCGTCAGCTTCAGGTACGGGTAGTTTTTATCGTCTCTGAGGATTATGTTGTATGGAGGTTTCACCCTCTTTATAAAATTCGCCTCAAGCACAAGCGCCTCGAGTTCATTGTTCGCCACGATATAATCAAAGTCCCTGACCTCCTGCATCATCTTTGTCTTGCGATCATCAAGCGCGGCTGAATCCTGAAAATACGACCTCACCCTGTTGCGGAGGTTCTTCGCCTTGCCTATGTAAAGGGTCTTCTCCTTAGCGCCCTTCATGATGTAGATCCCGGGCGAGATGGGGACCTGCTCCAGTTTCTTCTTGATATCCATAGTGAAATTATAACTTAAGTGAATAATTGGGGAATGAGTTTATTGAAAACGAACAGCGGCAATGGCAGACAAAGGGAGACTGGCAAATAATTTCTATGCGACACCTTTAAAAAAGAGATAAAAGTTTGCAGTAAAACGCTCTAAATAAAGAAAAGCAGGAATGGGAATGGCGCTTTGTCCGCATTTAAATAAATTGTCGATTATAGAAATTCTTTGCCAGTCTCCCTTTGTCATATCTTAATGACAACCAGAAAGTTTATTATTTCTTCTGCGCCTTCACTTCATCCTTGATCCGTTTGACATGCCCTCTTCCCAGACCTTTCACCTCGCAGCCTAATTCAAAATACCTGCGTATTTTATCATCGTCAAGAATGCCGAAACAGTCTATGATCGCTGCGGGGCCGCCGATCATTTTTACTACTTTGTCGGGATCAAGGTCCATATACTGTTTGTGACGTACCGCGAAGATCACAGCGTCCGCGCCTTTCAAGGCGTCCTTCATGTCTTTTTCCATTTTCATGTTCTTGAGTTTTTCCTGGTTGCGGAAAAACCTTGCGAGGCTGTGTCCCTTCCCCGGATAGGTGTCCTGGCTTTCAAATTCCCACCAGTGAGACAGGTACGGGTCATGGACCTTCATTTCAGCGCCCATCTCCGTCAACCTTCTTACCATAAGTTCCGAGCCGCTGTACCTGGTATCGCCGACGTCCTCCCTGTACGATGCGCCTAACACAAGTATATCCGCAGCCGCGATGGGCCTGCTCATGTTCCTTAAAGCGTCTCTTGTAAGCTGCGCCACATGGAGGGAACGCGTATCGTTGATATTGATGGCAATGGGGGTTATTTTAAAAATGTCGTCTTCAAATCCGTGTATATGTTTATAAGCCCAGACCCCGAGGCCTCCGTCTTTCGGCAGACAGTAACCGCCGATGCCCGGCCCCGGAAAGATAATATTGTTGTGCGTAGGCCGGACCTTTATGGCCTTGATGACTTTTACAAGATCTACTCCGTTGCGCTCAGCAAAGAGACTCCATTCATCAAGAAATGCGAGGATCGTTGCGCGATAGCTGTTTTCAATTATCTTTGCCGTCTCTGATTCAATGGGCTTATCGAGAACGGTGAGAGGATAATCTTTGGTATTAAGTATCTCATTGAGAAATTTTACGACCTTCTCCCTCGCCGGTTTATTTATGCCGCTGCACACGCGCCAGAAATCCCGGATGCTCGATACATAATTCCTTCCCGGCATTACCCTCTCAAAGCTGTGGGCCAGCAGAGGGTCTTTTTTAATCCCGCGCTTTTGAAAAACCTTTTTCATTATCGGGTAGGCGATCTGCTCGGTTGTGCCCGGCGCTACCGTGGTCTCAATGATGACAAGGGCCTCAGGGGAAATGTGTTCAGCCACAATTGCGAGAGACTCTTCAAGAGGCGACATGTCGGCGCGGCCTTCACGCACGTTTCCGACGGCGTCTTTAATATAGTCGCATTGTATATCAAGCACAACTACATCAGCTAAAGAGAGCACGTCGTACACGAATGTGGCGGTAAGGGTTTTCTTGTCACGCACGCATCTCCTGATCATCGGCTCAAGCTCCAGATCTTCGGACACAACCGGAGAGATCCCTTTATTGAGCACCGGTATTTTCCAGTAGCTTCTCGGGCTCGGCCTCTGCATCCCGATTACAAACTTGCCGGGCCGGCCTTTTTTATTTACGGTGTCTGCGATAACAGCGGCCATTGCAACTCCAACAAAGCCGACCCCCATGACCACGACGATCTCCCGGTCCAGCTTTTTCTGCTTTTCAACTTCCTTTTTCAGACGATTAAATTCTTTTTTGTATTCGTTCTGCGAAGGCAACGGGAACTTCTCGCCGTCAGGGCTTACTGAATATGCAATGCTCATGGATCTTCTCTCCTTTGATGATTTCGTGTTTAAAATATTATAACGGTTATTTTTTTTCTTGAACAACCCCTCACCCGATTTCTGTCTCTAAATTCAGCTTTCCGCCTTCATCCCTCTGCCTTAACTATATATCCGGCATTCACAACGGCCTTTGCGATCTCGTCCTTATTTGTTTTTGACTCATCGTATACAATCTTAGCAGCGCCGACAGATACATCCGCCGAGGTTACCCCCTTGATTCCGCTGACAGCCTTTTTCACTGCCATGACGCAATGCTGACAACTCATACCTTCTATCTTTAATTCAATCACAGCCATCACTGACCTCCTGTTTTATAATTAGTTCTAATTCTACTTTGCAATCAAGATGACACCTTTGTCATTCCGGCTTGTCCAGAATCTTTCTTTGTTTTCAGAAGGATTCCCGACGCGCTCCGCTTGCGGGAATGACAACTTAAACACTTAATGGAATAACTCTTAAACTTTTTAAAGCCCCCACCGCCAGTAAGCAATTACAAATAATACCAGAAATACGATCGTCAAGTTCATATATGCTACAAAATAGAAGGCCTTTTGCGCAAAACTCCTCGACGGCTGGCGGGCAGCGTCATATGTTCCGGTTATTTTGAGTCCTGAAAGTTTTTCCTCTCCGTGCGGCGCCTTTGGAAGAAAGCTCGTAAGATCGCTGCCCGCGAGGTGTTTCATGTGGACCCCGTTCTTCCAGAGCTTCAATCCGGTAACATCATAAACATTTCCTTTGTATGCAATGAATGAAGAGGCACCTTCTTTTCCGTCAAAAGAAGAAAGCGTAACTGGACCGAATATCCCTTCTTTCGGGAATTCCTTCCTCCTGGTCCCTTTTTTAAGTTTCGGCCCCACAAACAGCACTACGAAAATGGCTGTCGCAACCATTATTATGTATAAAATAATTTTAATTGAAAGCGTCATCCCCCACAGGCTTTTCCAAAGCACATCGAGGCCTCTGATCCTGGACACTGTAAGCAGGAGCCCGGTGATGCCTGTAACAGCCATGGAAACTAATCCGAGCGCGACTTCTCCTTTAGGCAATCCCCTCGCTGCGTATCCGGGCCGCAAGATGATATGCACATAAAGTATGGTCCCAAACCATAGAAAGGCGGCAATGATATGGAACGCGCCAATGAAGAACCTCACTGATTTTTTTATGGGGCCAAGCACACGGAAACCGCCCGAGGGAGGCCACACATACCCTGAAGCCGAATATTCAATCCCCTTACTGGAAAGGTCGCCGCCCTCCTCTGACAGGTGGCAGATCTTGCAGCCCTGCCTTGTCTTCTCCGCATATTCCGGAATTGCACATGCCACCGAAGCGAATAAAAACAGGAACACTATACATAGTCCTGCCGGCAGAAAAGTTTTCCGCATGATACCCTCCATTTTTTGCATGAATAAATTATACATGATGTAATTTGTTATGAGAACCCGAACCCCCCAATCTTGCTTCTGTCTTCTTGCTTCTGTCTTCTTGCTTCTGTCTTCTTGCTTCTGTCTTCTTGCTTCTGTCTTCTGACTTCTGTCTTCTGACTTCTGACTACTGTCTTCTGCCTCCCCGTCCCTTTTGTATATCCAATGATTTATGTTATATTTTTAGGGCGATGGACAAGAAGCTTATTGATGAATCAAAAAAGTATTTAATGAACACTTACAACCGCGCCCCTATCGTCCTGAGAAAAGGACGGGGGATGAAGGTGTGGGACTCCACGGGAAAGGAATACATCGATTTTGTCGGAGGTGTCGCCGTAAACTGTCTCGGGCACTGCCATCCCAAGGTTGTAATTGCGATACAAAAGCAGGCTCAGAGGCTCATTCATGTCTCAAACCTGTACCACATTGAGCCGCAGATCAGGCTTGCAAAATTACTTATTGATAACTCGTTTGCCGACAAAGTCTTCTTCTGCAATTCAGGAGCGGAGGCGATCGAAGGCGCAATCAAGCTTGCGAGAAAATATTCAAAAGACCCTGTTGCAGGCAATAAATATGAGATCATTGCCGCGCTCGGTTCATTTCACGGGAGGACGCTCGCGGCCCTTAGCGCGACCGGGCAGGAAAAATTTCAGAAGGGATTTGAACCTTTAATGCCGGGCTTTAAGCACGTTCCGTTCAATGATGTTGACGCCCTGAAAAATGCGATATCTGCAAACACGTGCGCTGTTCTCCTTGAACCTATACAGGGCGAAGGCGGGGTAAGGTTCCCTTCGGAAGATTACTTGAAACAGGTCCGGCAGATATGCGATGAGAACAAGTTACTGCTGGTCCTCGATGAAATTCAAACCGGGATGGGACGGACAGGTAAACTCTTCGCGTACGAGCACTACGGCATACAACCTGATATCATGACGCTTGCAAAAGGGCTCGGCGGCGGAGTCGCTATAGGGGCCGTCCTTGCAAAAGAAAATGTCGCCGCCGCGTTTCAGCCGGGCACTCACGCCTCGACCTTCGGCGGAAATCCTCTGGCCTGCGCGGCAGGGGTGGTCACGATGGAAACCCTGCTTGAGGACGGTTTTATGTTTGACCACTGCAGGCGGATCGGGAAATATTTCAAAGACAGCCTTGAAAGATTAAAAAAAGACTTCCCCTCATACATAGCTGATATCAGAGGGCTGGGACTTTTGATCGGAATGGAAATGACAAGGGCCGGAGGGCCTATTGTCGACACCTGCATGGGAAGAGGATTGCTCATAAACTGCACAAGCGGCAATGTCCTGCGCTTTACACCTCCGCTCATTGTCAATGAAAAGGAAATCGACCACCTGATTGATACCCTTGAAGATATCTTTGCAAGACAATAATTAATTAAGGGAGACATGGAACATGAAAAAAGACCTTCTTACATTACTGGATTTGACGCCGGAAGATTTACAGGCCCTATTGAAAAGGGCCGTTGAATTTAAATCGGGGAAGGACATTTCAGCATGTCCCCTCATAGGCAAGAGCATCGGGCTTCTGTTTAACAAAACCTCAACCCGCACGAGGATATCATTTCAGACAGGCATATACCAGCTTGGCGCTCAGGCAATTTACATAAACACAAACGACCTGCAGCTTGGCAGGGGAGAGACGATTGAGGACACCGCAAAGGTCCTTTCGAGATATTTACACGGGATAGTGATCAGGACCTATGAGCACGACACTATTGAAACACTTGCAAAGAATTCCACGATCCCCATAATCAACGGTCTGACCGACCTGCACCATCCCTGTCAGGCCCTTGCTGACGCGCTGACCATTCAGGAAAAAAAGGGACGGCTGAAAGATGTGCGCATGGTTTACGTCGGCGACGGCAACAACGTTGCAAACTCATTGATTGAAGCCGCCTTGCTGACGGGGATAGACCTTGTGATTGCATGTCCGCGCGGTTATGAGCCTGATAGATCGATTACTGAAGATGCGCGCTCAAAAGGCGCAAAGGTAACTGTCCTGGCAAATCCCGAGGAAGCAGCAAAGGGCGCTGACGTGCTTTACACTGATGTTTGGATAAGCATGGGCCAGGAGAAAGAAGTCGAGAGGAAGAAAAAGAAGTTCGAGGGTTATCAGATAAACAGAAAATTGTTGTCTCTCGCGAAACCGGACGCAATCGTAATGCACTGCCTGCCCGCGCACAGGGGCGAGGAGATAACTGATGACGTCATCGATTCTCCGCAGAGCGTAGTCATTGACCAGGCGGAAAACAGGCTGCACACACAAAAGGCCCTTCTTGAGATGCTGGTGAAGTAAATGAAACCGGTCATGCTCATTGTCCTTGACGGCTGGGGGATCGGGCACAATCCCGAAGCCGACGCCACTGAAAAGTCGAACATCCCTTTTTATAAAAGCATCATAAAAGAATATCCGCACACCGCGCTTGCATGCTCCGGCGAAGCTGTCGGCCTGCCTGAAGGACAGATGGGAAATTCCGAAGTGGGGCATCTGAACCTGGGCGCGGGAAGAATTGTATACCAGGATTACGCAAAGATAAATAAAGCCATCCGCGACGGCGCTTTTCAAAAAAACCCTGCCCTGATTGACGCAATGAATGCCGCTGTCACAAATAACAGCGCGGTCCATTTTCTCGGTCTTGTATCGGACGGCGGTGTGCACAGCCACATCAGGCATCTCTACGCGTTGATCGATATGGCAGTGGTCCAGGGAGTGAAGAAGACATTCATCCACGCGTTTATGGACGGAAGGGACACGCCACCAGCATCAGGAATTAATTACATCAAAGAGCTTGAGGCGTACATAAAGGACAAGCCCTCAGTAAAAATCGCTACGGTGACCGGCAGGTACTGGGCCATGGACAGGGACAAACGATGGGACAGGGTGGAACAGGCGTACAAAGCACTTGTGCTCGGCGAGGGGAAAAAAGCCAGTTCAGCGGAAGAAGCAGTTGAGCAAAGTTACAAGCTCCATGAGAATGACGAATTTATAAAGCCCTCTGTAATATGTAACGACTCTGGGCCGGTCGGGAATATACGTGATGGAGACTCGGTGATATTTTTTAATTTCAGGGCGGACAGGGCGCGGGAACTGACAAGAGCCTTGACCGATAAAGAATTTACTTCCTTTGAAAGAGGCAATCCTCCTGCGCTGAGCTCATACGTGACAATGACTCTCTATGATGAGACCTTTTCATTCCCGGCAGCGTTCCCGCCGATGCAATTGAACAATATATTCGCCGAGGTCTTAAGCGGACACAATCTAAAACAGTTGAGGATCGCCGAGACGGAAAAATACGCGCACGTAACTTATTTCTTTAACGGGGGAGAAGAGAGATCTTTTGACGGCGAAGACCGGAGCCTCATCCCGTCTCCGCGCGATGTGGCGACTTATGATCTAAAACCCGAAATGAGCGCGTATCTCGTCACCGACGAGGTCGTGAAAAGGATACAGCAGCAGAGTTATGATTTCATTCTTTTGAACTTCGCCAATCCAGATATGGTAGGCCACACGGGAATAATGGAGGCAGCAGTCAAGGCGTGCGAGGCCATTGATAAATGTCTGAAGAGAATTTCAGAAGAGATTGATAAAGCCGGCGGACTGCTGCTCATTACCGCTGACCACGGCAATTGCGAATTGATGTTTGAAAATAACGGCCCCTTCACAGCCCACACAACAAATCTGGTCCCCTTTATTCTTCTGAAAAAAGGCATCAAACTGCGTGACAAAGGAATCCTCGCAGATGTCGCGCCCACCCTCCTTGAACTGATGGGGATCAAACAACCGGAAGAGATGACGGGGAAGAGTTTGATAGAGAAGTAATGATCGTCAACATAGATTGCGATTGTGGAGGGGAAGAAACGAATGTTAGAATAGAAATCATGAGGAGGTGCAAAAAATGATAGAAGTAAAAATTCCCATATCATCTGATGAAATCATTGAAGCCGTTAAAAAAATGAAAAAGCATGAAAGAGAATCTTTTATCGAAGACTTACTTGCTATGACTTCTCCTGATTATCTCAAAAGCGTCAAGGAAGCACGGGCCGAGTATAAAGCAGGCAGGACAAAGTCGCATAAAGAGCTTTTCGGAGAATAAGTTACAAACTTGTCTATACCCGCAGGGCGGAAAAAGACATCAAGAAACTTGATCCTTCCATAAAACACCAGATAGGCAAAGCCCTCCTGAAATTGCAGAACAATCCTTTTGAACACTCTGAAAAACTGACAGATCCTAAAATTGGGGCCTACCGTTTTCGCATAGGTGATTACAGAGTCATTATTGATATTGAAGGTAAAGATATTGTTATATTGAGAGTCGGTCACCGCAAGGAAATTTATAAGAGGCTCTAAATTGCCTCAAATCCTCACACCGCAAGAGATGACCTCCCACACTTTTCAGTTTCCCCTTTATAACGATTATGTATAATAGTACATCACAAAAAACTGAGGGTTGATATGGATATCCCAAAGACATTAGAAGACCGCACTCGTTTGTCGGCTTTAAGACAACGAATCCCCGGCTTTCACAGAGCCTCAAACACAACACAAAGAAAAAAGAAGAAACGGAAGTAAGATGAAAGACATAACCGACATTGCGATTGTAGAGGAAAAGATGGATTTGAACCGTCGATAATTTGTCGACAGAATTGCCCTGCTTGAAAATTATATGGTAAAGTTAAGTAAGACAACCTCACAGAGAGAATCTGATGAAAAGAAAAAAGACGCAAAAAAACATCGTGGACCACTGGCGGACAGAGTTGACGCCGGAGGAGCGAAAAAAGTTGTATCTGAAAAGCATCCCCGAACAGGTAAGCGCCTCCATGGCGTTCGAAGGCGAGCCGGTAAGCCTCAAGATGCTGAAAGAGTATCTGAAGAGCCTGAAGAATACTCTTCAACCACACGTTACATAGAATCCAGTCTCGGCATTAAATCATACACAGAGCTTGCTCCATATCTTGCAAAGGGTGTGGAACAATATGCTTAACAACTTTCTCAACACCCTTTTCCCGGAGACCTGCCCGGTCTGTCAGAATCGGGCACAAGACCATGTAACAGCGCCGATATGTTCGGATTGCTGGCAGGAGGTGTCTCCGTACAAAGGCCCCCTTTGCCGGAGATGCGGGAAGCCGCTTGTTTCCGGAGAGTCCGCTACATGCGGAGAATGTATTCAGGATGAACCGGCGTTTGTTTACGCAAGGAGTTTCGGGCTTTACGAAGGAGCGTTGAAGAAGGCGATAAACCTCCTGAAATTCTACGGGATAAAAAGACTTTCAAAACCTCTATCTGATATAATAACCCAAATTAAATTGCCGCATGTTGACGCGGTAATTCCGGTTCCGCTTCATGAAAAACGCCTGAGGCAGAGGGAGTTCAACCAGTCCGCCCTCCTTGCAAAATATCTGGCAGAAAGTTTGGGAACAGATGTCGTAGTCAACTGTCTTGTCAAGATAAGGGACACGAGGCCGCAGGTGGGACTCAGTTCGCAGGAGAGAAGAAAAAACCTGAGTAAGGCTTTTGATATAAAACAGAGAGAACTCATCAACGGGAAGAACATCATGCTTGTGGATGACGTGGTCACAACAGGCGCCACCGTGCGTGAGTGTTCGAAGGTTTTAAAAAAAGCAGGCGCGAAAAATATTTATGCCATCACGCTTGCCCACGGAGTGATGGATTAAGGCAGACAACCACGGAAATGAATAGGAGATGAGAAGTGTGGTTAAAAGTAAAATAAACTATGTTTGAAATATTGCAAAAGAAGAAAATAGCCCCTCTGGTTGACGAGCTGACGATCAGCGCGCCGTATATTGCCGGACACGCGAAGGCCGGGAATTTTGTCGTGCTGAGGATCCATGAAAAGGGCGAACGGATCCCCCTGACCATTGCCGATGCTGACAGGCAGGAGGGCACCATTACCCTTCTTTTCCAGAAGATCGGAAAGACAACAGTTGAGCTGGGGATGCTAAAACCCGGTGACTCCATCAAAGATATTGCCGGGCCATTGGGACATGCAACGCCGGTCACTAAATACGGCCACTGTGTTCTTGTCGGCGGAGGAATAGGATCAGCCACCCTGTATCCAATTTTGAAAGCATTGCAAGACGCGGAGAACAAAACAACGGTAATCCTCGGGGCGCGCACAAAAGAGCTCCTTGTGTGGGAAGATAAATTCAGAGAGAGCGCAAGTGAAATGCTGCCCACAACCGATGACGGGAGTTCAGGCAGGAAGGGCCTGGTCACTGAAGTATTGAAAGAGGTAATTGAGAGAGAACAGGTTGACCTTGTAATCGCGGTCGGGCCGATAAGGATGATGAAAGCGGTCTCGGAACTGACGAGGCCTTATAAGATAAAAACCATCGTAAGCCTTAATCCCGTAATGGTTGAAGGCACGGGCATGTGCGGGGCGTGCAGGGTGAACATTGCCGGAAAGACAAGGTTCGCATGCGCTGACGGGCCTGAGTTTGACGGGCATGAAGTTGATTTTCATGAACTTGAGAACCGCCTGAATTTTTATAAAGATGAAGAAGGGCAGGCGCTGCATTTATTTATCAGAAAGACAAAACGCAAAGGAATGAAATTAGCATAAATGCGATTCAGAAAACCTGACAAAAGAAAAAATGATTTCAAGGAAGTCGCGCTCGGTCTGACTGAAAGACAGGCTGTAGCCGAGGCCAACAGGTGCCTTCAGTGTAAAAAGCCCCACTGTATTGCCGGCTGTCCCGTTGAGGTGGACATTCCGAAGTTTATTTCGTTTGTCAAAGAAAAAGACTTCTTGGGCGGGCTAAGGAAGATAAGGGAATTCAATATGCTGCCTGCCATTTGCGGAAGGGTCTGTCCGCAGGAACACCAGTGCCAGGGCGGCTGCGTACTTGGAAAAAAGAAACGTCCGGTCTCGATCGGCGCGCTGGAGCGCTTTGTTGCTGACTATGAGTTATCGTCAGAACAGATGGAACTGCCGGAAATAAACCCGCTCAACGGTCACAAAGTTGCGGTGGTCGGCTCAGGGCCAGCGGGTTTGACAGTGGCGGCAGACCTCGCGAAAATAGGCTACGACATCACTGTCTTTGAAGCGCTTCATGAACCCGGAGGAGTGCTGACGTACGGCATTCCCGAATTCAGGCTTCCCAAAAAGATCATTCAGCGGGAGATCGAGTTTGTAAAAAACCTCGGCGTTAAGATCATACTCAACTGGGTCGTCGGAAGGACGCAGACAGTCAACGAGCTTTTTGAAGACGGATTCAAGGCGATATTCATAGGCGTTGGCGCGGGTTCTCCAAAATATCTCGGCATCCCCGGCGAAAACCTGAACAACGTGTATTTCGCATCGGAATTTCTTACAAGAGTCAATCTTATGAAGGCGTATAAATTCCCGACATATGATACGCCGGTAAAAAAGGCCCGCCGTGTGGCGGTTGTTGGCGGGGGAAACGTTGCGATGGATTCTGCAAGGACCGCTTTACGGCTCGGCGCGGAGAAGGTCTATATAGTTTACAGAAGGACTGAACATGAAATGCCGTGCAGGCATGAAGAGGTTGAAAACGCAACTGAAGAAGGCATAGAGTTTTTCTTTTTGACGAACCCCAGGGAGATACTCGGCGACGAAAGAGGTTATGTAAAGGGCATCAAGTGCGACAAGATGGTGTTATGCGAGCCGGATGCATCTGGCAGGAGAAGGCCTGAATGTTCCGGCGAGGAATTCATTCTCGATGTTGATCAGGTGATAATGGCAATCGGGCAGACATCAAATCCCATACTCATCCGCTCGATTGACGGTCTGGATCTATGGGGGGAGGGTTACATTAAAGCCGATCACGACGGCAGGACGAATATACCGGGAATTTTCGCCGGAGGCGATATCACTACAGGAGCCGCAACCGTCATCAGCGCGATGGGCGCGGGCAAAAGGGCTGCGCGTTCAATAGACAACTTCATCATGGGACGTTCTGAAACTACGGCACAACCTACCGAATCCGTAAAACATTAGCCACAGATGAACGCAGATAATCACCGATAGAAAAATGAAGGGCTCTGCATCAAGATAGAAAATTACCAAGTTTAAAATATCCGCGTCAATCTGCGCAGATCAGCGGCTGACCGTCTTTTTAAGATCAAAAAGTCAGCCCGAGGTTTACCCCGTATATATCGCCTTTTGATTCAGGCTGGTACCACCCGTCGACTATCTCGGATTTTGAAAATCTCAGGCCTTCATAAAATACCGCGGTCCTGAGCATCTTCCATTTAACCCCTGCTTCCGCAAAATAAGACTCTTTCTTGCCGGGCTCAAGCTTAACTGTCCCGCTGCCGAGCACGTTCAGGTCCGCCTCGTTTTCATTATGCACCGGGAACTTTATTCCGCCCTCAACAAAGACTTTTCCGAGGCCGTAAAAAGCAATATCGCTGTGTATCCCGGCCTGAACATACACAGTGCTCCATTTCTCAAGATACCCTGTTGCCATAGACGTGCTCTTGATGTCCCTCTCCCAGTAGCGATAACCGGGGCCTGCAAAAGGTTCAATTGAAAATCTTTCGCTTAAGTTAAATTTATAACCTATATTCCCTTCTATTTTGACGCCTAAATAATCCACATCGGTTTGAACAGGAGTTCCATCCTGTGTCTGTCCGTCATAGTCAATTCTCCCTCCGAACAGTTCTCCCTTCATCTTCAAAGTCAATGAGTTAATATCCAACTTTGCCAGGCCGCCAACGCCAAAGACCGGGCCTGACTCTTTTAAAAGCTGAGTTCCGCTGTTATCAAATTCCTTCCAAACAAAACTTTCACCCTTCAAATAAACATCATATTCATTCTCCGCCGAGGCTGTTTGCGGGAGCAAAACGCTATAACACGTTGTTGCTAAAATCAGAAAAGCAATAATTGCGGCGGTCCGTTTCATGCACTGGTTCTCCTTTATAGAAGCTAAATAAATTTTCATTTCCTTACCTCATATCCGATCGTCTTCTCTGTCCATGAAGAAGGATCGATCTCGGAAAGCTCTTTCATCAGATCTGTGATCATGGGCTGCTGAATGTCCCCGGAGAGAAAATCAACTTTTTCCTTTGACGCTATTATTAAAACTGATTCCACCGAACGGCTGAGTTTCTTCGGCGTGTTCACCCGGAACCTCAGGCCGATCAGCCTGTATGTGTCATCAGGGAAAATAAACTCCTGGCGCGCGGGAAGGACTTCCACCTTAACGTGCTGGTTGGGGTAAAGCTTTGACACGGACCCGTCCTGCCCCACGCTGAAAATGTTTATATATGAATCTTCATTCGCGCTGACTCTCACCTGGACCTCGTCGTTGTCCTGAAATACCGGCGATTCCATGGCCGTCTTTTTGTCGGGCCTTAAAACCTTTGCCCTCATAATGGCGAGGTTCCCCTTCTTTTCCGTGTTGATGGGTTTGACATAGGCCTTGAGCTTGCAATAATAAGAGAGCTGATTGCCTACTATCCTCGGCACGTCCTCAATGACTTCTTCTTTCACGATCAGGCCCTTGGTTGCGGTCTTGACGAGGTCGCTGACAAAATCGCTGTTATAAAGAACGGTGGAGCCGTGGATCTCAACGCCCACTGCCTGTTCAAGCGCGTTCCTCCTTGCGTTGTTTCTCGCCATCGCCCTGCCCTGAGCGGGCGGAGTGTCCTCGCCGAGGATGGACATGCCCTCAGCGGTGACTTCTTTTAGATCATCCCTGGGATGAACTGTTTCATTCTGCGCCTGTGCGTAAGAAAAAGTTAAAACAAACATTAAAACAAAAGTTAAAGACGAGAGAATGTATTTCTTCATATGTTCTCCTTGGCTGCGCTTTGGGAATATAAAATATTATGAAAGATTATGACGTTTTTATTTTTGCAAGCCTTTTGTCTGCCCTGAACCTCTTTGCAAGATTTGTGATAGATTCCATATCAAGGGCCTTCATCTGCAGCAGCTCCTTTACATCAAGAAGGTCTCTTGGCCCACCTGCCTTAAGTTTCATAACTATGAGATATTCAGGAGATATAACAGATATCTTCACTCCTTTAAAATCAAGCATGACTGCGTTAAGAACAGCCTCTTCTTCCAGCTTTTTAGTTGCGATAATCATATCAATAGGCACATCTTTTTTTCGCGCCTTTATCAGATAAGGGACAGGGTCTGCAATGCCGCCTTTACAAAGCTCTGTTGTAAAACCTTCTGCATTCAGGGCCCTGCAAAAAGCGGTTATCTTGTTTGTCGATTCAAGAGATACTAACAAATCTACATCTCTTGTCCCTCTCGGTAAGCCCCAGACAGAAACGGAAAGACCTCCGATAAGGACGTATCCCTTGATAGTCCCGCCCCCGGTTAACCTGTTCATCGTTACAGCAATCTCTTTAAGACTTCCTGCTAATCCCATGCAATCCTGCTTTCTCCGCGGATTTTTTAAGCTCACAACAAAGCTCAGAAAGTTCAGCAGCAATCTCAAGTTTTTTTGAAGGTGTAAGTTTTCCGGCTGCTTCCATATCTATTTTTTTACTCAACTGCATTACCGTTGACTTTGCCAATTTAACCTCCAGAAAATGCAAATATACATGCAGATATTTTACAACAAAACAGATTCAACAAAATATTTCACCTCCTGATCCTGCTCTTCATATCCTCCATCATGTCCTGAAGGTCTTCCTCCACTGACTTAAGAAGCGCGTCGTAATCATACGGCCTTTTCGGCGGCAGGACCTTTTCTTCAGCTTTCTTTGTCGGCTCTTTGTCAGGGCTTGCCTTTTCGCCCTCGTCTTTCTTTTCTTCGGTTACTGCTTTTTGTTCCTTCTCTGGAAGCGCCTTCTTTTCTTCTTCAACGGGTCCAGTTTTTTCTTCTTTTGCAGGCTCTGCCTTTTGCATTTCAGAAGGGACTGTCTTTTGTTCCTCTATTTTTTTGTCTGAAGGTATACGCAAGGGGGGACTGAGAGGGGTCTCCTGCTGAATTGTTGAGGAAACAGCGGCAGCTCCGCTCTTGTCCTCAGTCAAAGGCCGTGTGCCGTAGGCGAGCATGATCCCCTGCCTGTCAAGCCACTTTTTAAGAACAGATGCTTTGATGGCAAAGTTAACGCCTGTTATCGGCAGATCACCTGCGCCCAGGCGCGCAATGTTTGTGTTTATCGCAATCATGTATCCTCTCTTGTCAATCAGCGGGCCGCCTGAGTTGCCCCTGTTGACGCTCGCATCGGTTTGAAACACATCCTTGCCATCTACATTGTTCTGATTTGCGATCTCCCCGCTGATCCTTCCGTACGTAAGCGTCCAGAGTCCGCCCTGTTCGGGATGACCGATTGCAACAGCTTCTTCTCCAATCTTGATCTCCTCAGGGTCTGCAAGCTCGATCGTTCCAGCATCCTTTGGCGGAGATTCGATTTTCAACACTGCAAGATCAAGGTCAGTATCATACGCGATAATTTTTGCCTTATGCCTGTCGACAAGGTCTTTCCTGAAATTGCCTGTCACCTTATCAGGCTTCAGATACACAAAGATATCCGGAAACGGTTTTGCTTTTGCCTTATCAATTACCACATGGGCATTGGTAGCTATGATGCCGGGGCTTAATACAATAGAACCGGCCCCTACCATGCTGGCGCTTTCATCACCTCGTGAAATGATCAATACAACGGACTTTGAAGTCTTCTTATACACCTCAACCGCGGGGAATTCGGCAAACGACACGCCCGTCAGGATGATTAATGATGTTAGAGCTATAAATATCTTTTTCATTATTACCCCCTTTTAGAAGTTAAGAAATTGAGAAGCTAAGAAGTTGGCTTTTTTTCATCTTCTTAACTTCTCATCTTCACATCTTCTCTCTTTGCTTCTCCTCTTCCAGAAATTTTATTATCTCTTCGGCTGTGCGGCTTATATCTTCAGGATTGCCCCTGCCTGCCTGGTCAGGACGTGTCAGTTTTTTCTCAAGGGAGTTTTTGTCAAACTTCCGGGGCATGCAGCCCAGCGCGTAAGTTATGTCCCTTTTGCCTGCCTGGCCCTCCGCGTCAAACCAGTATTCAATTATCTTTGAGTTCTCAACAACGGCAGATGTCGCCCATGATGAGACCTCGCTTACGGTCGCTTCATCAACGCGGCTTCCCTTTACAGTTGCCGTGTCGACCATTATTGTCCTGATGCTGATGTTGATCGTTCTTGCAAGCTCTTTCCTTGCGCCTTCAGCCGCGTATTTTTTCGCGTCTTCCCTGAAATAGGTCGGCTCGCTTGCCCCGACCGCGCAGATCATGCCTTCAATATTCGGCGTCCTGACCACCCAGTCAGGGGGAGGACCCGGAGGTCTGGTTTCCTGAGTCGTCTGGCAGCTTGATAAAAATGAAAGGACCAATATCAGCGTAGAGACGTCATTAATGGCGTCTCTACCTTTTTTGGTGGCAAAAGCTATTTTCATTTCACTCTTGTAACATCCATCTTTCTGTGCCCGTCCTGCTCCGGCAGAAGTACAGGCGTCTGGTCCCTGTTCAACTCAATAGATGCGGTCCTGGACACATTCTCTTTTATGTAATCGTAAAGTTCAGCAAGCGAGACCTTGCCGTCTTTATCACTGTCCGCGTCCCCCCTCATTCCCTTCAGCAGATAATATGTAAACAGGCCGTGCTTTACTTTGTCGTAATCCGAACTTATCTGGGTGCCGCTTGCCGCTGCAAGCACTGCCACTTTTCCTCCGGCAAGCACCGGGTTCTCAACGGAGATGCTTATCGGCCTTGAACCTTCCCTTGCAACACTTCTCTCGCCTGCGCCGGAGAAACATGAATCAAGCATCACTATTATCTTTTCTGACGGAAGCTTGTTTAAGGCATCGTACATCCTCTTGAGAGGATACATCTTTGATTTATAATCAGGATGCCCATCATACGGAACTATATACGCCTCCTTGTTATTGTCAGGGTCGGGTGCGCCGTGACCCGCGTAGTAGATGAATATCTCGGAATTCTTGTTCACCCTTCTCGGGAGCCATTCCTCAAAATAACTTGTCAGGTCCCCAAGCGTGCCTTTCTCATTGGTGAGCACCTTTATGTTCTGCTTTGGCACGCCGCCTATATTTTCAATGTATTTTGCCACTGTCTGGGCATCCGACTCGGCGTACTTTACCTGCGGGATCATGTCCTCACGGTAACGGCTTATTCCGATTATTACGGCGTAAGAGTTCTCCTTTTTATAACTGCTGAGCTTTGAGGGGACCATGTCCACGTCGATGAACCTGGAAAGCTCCTGGGTCGTCTCTTTAATCTCTGCCGGCCTCACAGCGACTGTAAACGACTTCAGCTCAACAGGGGCATAACCTCTTTCCTCGTCCAGCTCTACCGAAAACTGGGCGGTCTCATGCTTTATGCGTGTCGGGAGGGCGCACTTAAATGTGACTTTCTTTTTGCCGTTCGGCTCGATGCTGCCGGCGATATTTTTATTCCCGAGACAGGAAGTCAAAGTATTATTGCCGGACAATAACACTTCAACGCCCTGGGCGGCGCCTTTGCCTTTGTTTTCAATATTCACATTGACCGAAATTATTTCTCCGCCCTCAAGTATCCCGTTCCCGTTTGTGTCTTCCACCTTGACATCGTAAACAAGCTCCGGGGCCACGGTCACGGGGGCCTTGATTTCGGGGCCCTTCACGGAAGGCCGCTGCGCGGGCCTGGCTTCAACTGCGTGCGAAGCTGCGAATCCCTTACCGCTGATGTCCCAGACAATGATGTTCCTGTCTTCACTGCCGGAAACAAGAAATCTGCCGTCGCCGCTTAACACAACAGACGTGACAACGTCGGTATGGCCTGTAAGAGTTTTAAGTTTCTTACCTGTTTGTACATCCCAGACGGCAACTGTTTTATCATTGCTGCCTGAGAAGAGGACCTCACCGTCAGGGCTGAAGGCCACCGAGCCTGCAATATTTTTATCATCGGTCAGCGTCTTGATCTTCTCCCCGCTAAAAATGTTCCAAAGGGCAATCGTCTTGTCAGAGCTGCCGGAAGCAAGCGTTTGGCCGTCGGGACTGAAGGCCAACGTGATAACAGGGTCCTTATGCCCTTTGAGAGTCCTGATATTTTCCCCGGTGGAAACATTCCAGAGAATAATGTTTTCATCGCTGCTGCCTGACGCCAGCATTTGACCGTCAGGGCTGAATGCTATGGAAAAAACTTCATCTGAATGCCCCTTGAGTGTCTTTAGCTTCTCACCTGATTCGGGACTCCAGAAGATTATCTTTTCGTCCGCGCTGCCTGAAGCAAGTGTTTGACCGTCAGGGCTGAATGCCAAAGACATGACATTGTCCCTGTGGCCTTTGAGGGTCTTGACCTTCTCGCCGGAAGCAACGTTCCAGAGAATAATGGTCTTATCCTTGCTGCCTGACGCCAGCGTTTGCCCGTCGGGACTGAAGGAAAGGGATGTGACATGATCTGAATGTCCCTTGAGGGTCTTGAGCTTCTCTCCTGCAGAGAGACCCCAGAGTATTACAATTTCGTCCTCGCCGCCTGACGCTAATGTTTGACCGTCCGGGCTTAATGCTACTGTCAAAACTTCTTCCGAATGCCCCTTAAGAGTCTTGGATTTTGTCTGCTCCCCGGCAGGAGCATCAGGCGCAGCTTCTTTATTATCTCTTGCTGAATAGGCATAAGACGGTATGATCAATGTTAGAATCAGAATGAATATCATTGAGGCTTTCATGTTGTTCTCCTTCAATCTATAAAAAAATTCTTTAATCAATATCACGCAGCCATTCGCTTTTATTCCCGCGCCTTCAACTTTACTAATTCCTTTTCCAACTCATCAAACGCCTCAGAAGCATGTGCTCTTGTATTTTCAATCAGCGCCCGCTCTTGATTATATGTAACGGCCTTCACGTATTCTTCTTTAGCCTTTGCAGCTGAATCCGCGTCTCCTTTTTTGGCCTTTTCTATCTCTTCTTTGGTTTTACTGAGGGCGTCGTTCATGTTCTTCTCAAGTTCATTTGCCGTCTCAGCCCTCGGCAGGACAGCCACCGCGTAAACAATGTCGCCTCTCTGTCCGCGGTCCGCAATACTCGATCCGCTCAGAAACTCATCCACAGTGACCTCGACAACCATTACAAATTCATTCCTGCAATCCTGCATGTCTTTAAAGAGTTTAGATTTCCCGGCTTCACACATTATATCGATAGTCTCTTCCTTGAGCCGTACCTTTATCTGCTTCGCAATTTCAAGCCTTGCAAGCACCTCGGCCTTTCTGTTGTCATTCATGGGATTGCCGCTTTTATTCACCTCCCCTATCCCGACAACATAATTATTTTTCGGGTACTCGCTGTAAATCCCGGCATAAGGTGATTCAGCGTAAACAGCGGTGCCTGTAAGGACCAGAAAAAACAAAAGACAACCTGCAAGAGTTTTTCTATCCATAAAAAATTGCTCCTTAATCAAAAACCACAGAGACGTTAAGAATAAGATTTCAGCCACAGATTCCGCAGATGGCACAGATAAAAAAATTCTAAAAATCTGCTTATATCTGTGTAATCTGTGGACCGGTTCTGTTTTGTTCTACTCCGTGTCTCTGTGTCCTCTGTGGTTAAACTCACTCCAGTCTCATCGTAAAGATCTGCTCGGTCACTCCGCCTGATACGTCGCCGACGGTTATTTTAATTGTGTGCTTGCCGCTTGGAAGGTCGGCCTTTTCTATCCTTATGCCTTCCTTGGTTGTGTACGGCAGCACCCTGTTTGTAAGATCAATAGTGACAAACTTGAGATACTCGACTTTGAGCTTTGAAAGATCCACATCCTTGCCCTCCACCGGAACAAAGAGTACCGCTAACTTAACAGGAGGTTTGTTCTTATCATTGAGCTCAGGCGAAACGACCTTGATGTCGGGGCCGTTATTTACAGGCCTGCCCACTTCATAAAGCCCGGCAGGGGCTTCCCTGAGCGAACCTTCTTCCTTTGTAACAAGCATCAATGTATCCGGTCCGGCAAAGGCATTACTGAGCATAAACAGACTTATCAGTATTGGTATAAACAGAACTTTCTTCATATCGACCACTCCCTTCTTGAAAAAGAAGTTGTGAAATTTAGAAGGTGAGAAGTTGAGGTTTCCTGTCTTCTCAACCTCTCACCTTCCAATCTTCTTCCTTACTTCGCCTGCATTTTCGCTTCTTCTTTTTCGAGCTGCTCGTGCATCTTCTCGGCATTCTGCCTTATATAGTCTTTAACTTTTGAATCAAGCTCCTTTGATTTATCGAGACTGTCTTTAAACGCGTTGAGGTCGAGTCTTGCAAGCGCAAAAAACTCTCCTGTCGCAGGGTTCTGCCAGTGGTCAACGATCTCCACGCCGGAGAGGGTCATTGCGGTTACCGTCTTTATCGCCTGCTCCACATGCTGCTCTTCAGAGATTGCATTCGGGTCTCCCGCTGTTGTAGACGCAGCGTAATCCTTCATTAAAGACGCTGTGTAAAACTGGAAAACCTTTGCCACTTCGTTTCTCGCGCGGTTATCGGCAGCAGCACGGAGAAGAGATGTGTTCTGCATTTGAGAGGCTGAGGCAACACCGTAAAAAACCTTGCCCATGTCTCCGCCGAATGCGCCGCTTCCTTTCATTACCCATTCAGGCGCTTTAAGGTCCTGCAGGGGAGTTGTTGACGTTACCTTCTCCTTACCCGCGCAGCCTGCAATTAAAATAAGTCCTGCCAATAAGATAAAGCCGGGAGCAATTAATCTTTTCATTTCGCTTTCCTCCTTGTTAAATCAGCTGACAGCTGACAGCTATCAGCTATTAGCTTTTAGTAATTTTATTTTGACGGACAAAACATATCATTTTTAAAATTCACAATCAGGAGACTGCTGTTTGAGGAAATAATCCGCTCCTGCCGCCGTTTGAAATATAGATCTCTCACCTCCTCTTATATTTATTTTAAGATTAGACGGCCCTCTATAAAAACAGTATGGTTTCTTTTGTTGTTTTTGCAAAAAGCCCTTTTTGAATTAAAAAAATTTCCGGTATCCGAAAATATCTGTTTCTGACCTTGCCGTCAATTATCCGGTTTCTAACGTCTTTCTAATCCGGCAAGTTGCTTAACTGCTGAAACTCGCGCGCCCTCAGATTCTTGAGAGTATTGTATCACCTTTCCCCTCAAGTTTCAGCCGCTATTTGTTTCCGCTTCAACTCTTACTCACTTCCCCGTAGTTACAGCCACCCTGTCTTCAAAAAATTCCGCCGCTGAGATCTCATCCCCCCCGGACATTGTCTTCAATTTGACCCCTCTTGTCTTGATTCCTATCTCATGTGTCTTTGTCTTTATCAGATAAAAAGCGCCGCGCGCTGTAACATCAATCTCTCCGAGCGGAGACGTGCTCGCGTACACGCTTATATTTTCCTCGCCTAACGGAGGCGTTATCTCGATCTGGTAACTGTCACTGCCGGAAGGTATTTCATATTGCACGCCGCCGCTGAAATAGTTGTTTTCCCTGAAGGGGTTCGGCAGTAATTGCACCAGTCCGCCTTTGACGTCCCTATAATGGACCCGCGCGTAAAAAGGTTTGTTGCCCTTGAAGAGCACCTTTATCTTCTCACCGCTTTTATAATCATGCTTGTCTGTCCAGGCCTCAACCTGAAGGGGCGACGAAGGGTCTTCCGCAAACTGCCTGTCTCTGCCGATACTCATCATTGCCCTGATATCGGGAACGACCTCGGCCTTCATCAAAACTTTTAAGCATTTACCGGACCTCCCTTCCCTATGCCAGCCGAGTTCTTTTGAGCCTAAAACATTTACATCAGAGTGTGAGAAAGCACCTGTGATATCTTTTTTATAATCCAGATATTTTATTTTTAACCCATCACTGATATATGAAGCAGCCTGCTCCACTGCCTTCTTCTTCGCGTCCTCAAGCGCCTCCCTTTTGGTCAGCTTCGAGGACTTCTTCCTGCCCATGCAGGCATTACCTTCAACTTCAATGATGACGGACTGTGCGGCATACAGGTTGGAAAATAAAAAAAGGGTTATCAGTAATGGAACGACAATTCTCATCATAATTATTTTTGCTGAAGGGTCAGCATTGTCTCTTCCCGTTACTCATTACGGTCACTCGTACTTTGTGATTATAGTATCGGCAGGTACCGCTCTAATTCGTAGGGATGTATCCTTGTGCGGTAGTCGTCCCACTCTATCTTTTTGCTCTCAATGAAATTATTGAATATATGATCGCCGAGGGCCTTGCGCACCACCTCGCTCTTTTCAACTATCTCGATCGCCTCGATCAAACTACCCGGCAGCGAGTTGATCCCTAATTCCTGCTTTTCCTCCACGCTTAAATGATAAATATCTTTTTCAACAGGCTCCGGAAGTTCATAGCCTTTCTCAATACCTTCCAGTCCTGATGCAAGCATTACCGAGAATGCAAGATACGGATTACACGCTGGGTCCGGCGAGCGAAGCTCTATCCTTGTCGCCTTTTCCTTGCCTGGTTTATACAACGGCACTCTAACAAGCGATGAACGGTTTCTCCTGGCCCACGCGATATAAACAGGCGCTTCATATCCGGGGACGAGCCTCTTGTATGAATTGACCCACTGGTTGGCTACCGCCGTGATCTCAGGGGCGTGTTTTAACAGTCCAGCGATATATTTTTTGGCAATGTCAGAGAGGTAATACTTGTCCTTGGCGTCAAAGAACGCATTTTTGTCGCCGTTAAAAAGCGACTGGTGCGTGTGCATCCCGCTGCCGTTCTGTCCGAAGATCGGCTTGGGCATGAATGAAGCGTAGCAGCCGTATTTTGACGCCACTTCCTTTACCACTACCCGGTAGGTCATCACATTGTCAGCCATTGTCAGGGCGTCCGTGTATTTAAGGTCGATCTCATGCTGTGAAGGGGCCACCTCATGATGAGAGTACTCAACCTTTATCCCCATTGCCTCAAGCGTGAGGACCGTTTCTCTCCTCAGATCGCTTCCAGCGTCAAGTGTGGTGAGGTCGAAGTATCCGCCATTGTCCAGCACCTCCGTGCCTTTATCATTTTTAAAATAGAAGAACTCAAGCTCCGGCCCGAGGTAAAGCGTGTAACCGTTCTCGTTCAGTCTTTCAAGATTCCTCTTTAACGCGTAACGCGGATCTCCGTCATACGGGGTCCCGTCGGGATTGAGGATATCGCAGAACATCCTTGCCACCGCCTGTTCCTTCGGCCTCCACGGGACGATCTGAAAAGTAGTAGGGTCAGGCTTTGCGATCATGTCGCTTTCGTCGATCCTCGCGTAACCCTTGATGGATGATCCGTCAAAACCCATCCCCTCATCAAACGCCCCTTCCAGTTCCTCGCTGGTAATGGCGAAACTCTTCAGTTGTCCGAGAATGTCCGTAAACCACAGCCTGATAAATTTGACATTATTTTGCTCTACCATATCCAGCACATCTTTTTTGTCCCTGGGCTTGTCCATGTTTGGCTCCTTTGGTTGATAATAAAATTAGATGTTATGCATTCCCTGTAGTTGGTAATTATACATCATAAGACATGATGCCTCAATAAGTTTTACAGGCGGGTGTGTGACGGGTTGTTAATTTCCATAACGGACAGTAATGCCTTTTAAAAAATTCCTGAGAAACTGGTCCCCGCATTCCTTGTAATTCCTGTGCCCCTGCTTCCTGAACAGCGCGGTCAGTTCATGTCCTGAAATATTGACCCCGGCCAGTTTCAATATCCCGATCATATCGTCCTCTTTCAATTCCAGCGCTATCCTCAGTTTTTTCAGGATGGCATTGTTTGTTAAAGGTGAGTCCGGTTTCTTCGCCTGGACCGGCGCGGTTTCTTTCCTGCCTCTTCTATGAATAATCAGCCCGTCTAAAAAATTTTCCATGACCTTATCACTGCAATCAACATAACCTGCGTCGAATTCCTTTTTAAGAAGAGCGGTCAAACCGGATTGATCAATTTCAAGCCCGGCCAGTTTGAATATCCCGATCATCTCTGAATCGTTAATATCCAGAGCATACCGGAGCCTTCGTAATATGTCGTTGTTGGTCATTATGGATTATCCGGAAGCAACGTTCACAGTATCCGTTTGATCCTGGCGAAGGCCTCTTCTATGATCTCCGGCTCGGGCAGGAACGTGGTCCTGAAGTACACTCCATCCTCCTGCCTGCCGAAGCCTGAACCGGGGACGAAGACGACTCCTTCTTTAAGCGCGGCGCGCACGAATTCTATGTCCTTCTTCCATTTCTTCGTTTCTATTTTTATGAACGCGTAGAACGCGCCTTTGGGAACAGGGAATGAGAGCGGCAGTTTCCCGGCCATCTTCACGAACGTGTCTCTCCTTTCAAGGAGCTTCTTCTTTATGTCAGCGATATACTGAGGGTATGAGGGGTCCGCTATTGCCGCGGCAGCAGCCTTCTGGTATTCCCAGTTCACGGAGAGGCGCTGGTTGCACAACAGGAAAAAGGCATTCTTGACCTCTGACCACTTTTCGCCGTGGAAGGCTACCCATCCTATCCTTGCTCCTGTATAGCTGAAGTCCTTGGAAAGCGAGCTTCCGTATATAAACGGTATCTTGTCCCTCGCTATCTTTCTGAAGTCTATCAGTTTGCCCTCTAATATGAGCTGATCATATGAGCCGTCATAGAATATGGGGACGTCGTACTCGGCGCAGAGCTTCACAACCTCCGCGAGGTTCTTTTCGGAATAGACAGAGCCCAGCGGATTATTAGGATTTATAATCACCATGGCTTTTGCGCCTTCGATCTTCTTTGCGAGGTTTACTACGTCTATCTGGCCGTCCGCGTCATGCCTGTAGAAGACGCTGTCGCCCTCGAACTGTTTTGCCTTGCTTAAGTAGAGCGGGTATACCGGGTTGGGCAGGAGCACCTTCTCCCCGAACCCTATGAACGAATGGAAGAAGAAGTCTATGCCCTCGGTGAGGCCTGCTACTGCAAACACGTCCTCAGGCCTGCACTTCTCGATCTTCGCCACGGTCTTTCTGAACTCCTCGTCACCTTCGGAAGGCGCGTAGCCTTTCCAGTTTTCATCTAACGCGCTTTTCACACGGTCAGCTATGACCTTGAACGGCTGAAAGCCGTACTGAGGCGGATCTCCGATGTTGAGGTAGATCATCTTCTTGCCCTTTGCCTCTTCGCGCTTGGCCTCCATAACTATGTCTCTTATGGGGTAACTAACAACGTTCATTCTTTCCGTGGGCCTGTAAGGCAACTGCCGTCTTAGGTGTATCATGTCATCATCCTTTTTAAATCGAAATATAAAATATCATACGCCACGGTAAAGCAAAAGGGCAACCTCTAAAGAGCATCATTCTCTATCTGTGATTTAGATAGCGCTCACGCAAGGACCTGAATCTGAACACAAGCCCTGAACAGATCGTAAATGCCGCCACCCCTCCGAGAATGAGCGAGAGCCTGATCCACGGCGCGCCTTCTGCCTGACGCATATTTACAAGAGCGATAAGAGTCCTGACCCACTCGATGCCTCCGAGGACAAGCGCTGTCTGAATTAATCGCGGGACCCATGAGCGGCGTATAAATAAAATAAAAAGAAACGCCGCGACAAGCAAGATCAATATAATGTTCTGCGCCCTGAAGAAATGCGCGCCAAGTAGAAGTAAGCTTAGTATCACGGGTAAGAGTTTAAAGAGATTCATTGGGATCCCTATTTTCCAATACTGTTACTCTAAAATAATTACTTTCGTTTCAGGGAAGTATTCTGGAAACCATTCTTTTCTACCACCTACAATTAATATTCCATCTTTAAAACTTATTTCTCCATCATATCTATCACCTAATGACACCTGGCCTATACCTTTTATAAGAATTCTATCTCTTCTTTCGGAAATATTTGAGAAATCTACAAAAGAATCGATTTGAAAAACAACGAAAACAACATTGTAGAATGTGCCCGTTCCACCACCATTTTCAATAGTTAGTAAAGACTGTATTCCAGAAGGAGAAGCACCAATATATTTATAACCGAACATCATCATGTCTTCCACATTTTTTGAAATGACCCATTTTTCATTATTCAAGATCTTTGTTGTTACGGGATCTTTATATTTGTTACTTTTCATTGCTGCACTGATATCTATAGCAACGATATCAGAAGCTGAATCTGACAACCATCCTGAAAGTTGTTCTATAATCTTTGGGTGAATAAAAGGCTCAGCATTAAAAGAGGTTCGAAGAAAGGGAGTAATTCGATTAATTGGCTCCTCAGATGCGTTTAAACTCAAAGCCACTTTTGGCGATAGTTTGAGATCGTGATTCTCCCGTTCCAATTTTGCAATGTGTGTTTTTAAATCAATTAAATAATGAGCTTGGAAAAATTTAGCTAACCTAAATCCGATATAGAATGTAGTTACAAGAACACTTGATACAATTCCTATTAAAGTAATAATCGTACTTAACTGTGATTCCGCAATGATTTTCCATATTTCAGATAATGTCATTTGCCTTAAATGATTCTTTACAGTTTATTTAATATTATCTTCTCTTACTTAATGGGTAAGACTTATTTGAGAGTATTCATTGGGATTCATTTATTGTTACTCAATCATCCGCTGCTTTCCGACTACCCCACTCTCTCTCGTCATAATTAAAAAATATCATACGCCACGATGGTGCAAAAGCACAACAGATTTTTAGGCGCCATAATCAGAAGTTCAGAAGATCACGTCATTCCCGGCTTTCAGTAATTCTCCTGTTTTGATAGAATAATCTAAATCACATCGAGGAGGTGACGATGGAAAAAGAGATTATCTTTATTGTAGAGGAATCGCCTGAAGGCGGATTCGAGGCAAGGGCACTTGGGCATTCGATTTTCACGGAAGGAGATACTTACGAAGAACTGAAACGAATGGTCCAGGACGCAGTAATCTGTCACTTTGAAGAAGCCGAGAGGCCGAAAATCATCAGGTTGCATATGGTCAAAGATGAACTCCTCACTGTATGAAGCTACCACGAAACATCGGGGGAGATGAGTTAATCAAACGGTTGGCTGAATACGGCTATAAACAGACCCGCCAAACAGGCAGTCATGCACGGCTAACATCATCACTCAAAGGCACAGAACATCACGTTACCATTCCGAAGCATAATCCTCTTAAGGTTGGCACTCTGAATTCTATCATCACTTCTGTTGCAGAATATCTTAAAAAAGAAAAACAGCAGGTGATTAAGGAACTTTTCAAGGACTGAAAGTTTTTCATGAGGAGTGTTTGAAAATGGTGAAGCAAAGCTACCCCGCCCCTACTACCTCCAAAACATTCGACCTCAATCCCTTTAGATATTTTACAAACTCTTCCTTGTTTTTATGCCCCATAAAAATTCCAGCCAGTTCCGTGAAATCAGAATCTTTGACAATCACGTGTTCTTCATTTAATCTCATAAGGGTCTCAAGCGTCCTCAGGTATTCATAGGCGTCTAAGAGGGCCCTACCGTTTTCAGGACGAAGGATACCCTTCTTCGCAAGACGTCTTATTGCGGATGCCGTATCCTGCACAAGTATTTCCGGAGACCCAGTCGCATTATTGAGTTGCAGCCACTGGACAAAAAATTCTATCTCCTCTATTCCGCCCGGCCCGAGTTTAACATCCACTCCCTGCGGCTCGTGCGACAGCTCTTTCATTATCCTCTCGCGCATCGACTTTATATCTTCTCTCTTCAACTCCACTCCTCTTTTCAAAATAACTTCCTTCGCCATTTCAGCAAACGATCTTGCAATATCCATGTCTCCGGCTATCGGCCTCACTTTAAGAAGAGCCTGGATCTCCCACGGGTGAGCGTTTTTGAGATAGTAATTCCTGTAACCTTCCAGGTTGTTTATAAGCGCGCCTTTGATGCCGTCGGGCCTCAGCCTCATGTCCACGTTGTAGATAATGCCCTTGTCCGTGTACGCAGTTAAAGTCTTCAATATCTTTTCAGCTGTTTTTAATTCATCGGGGCTTTCAGAGAGAAAAATGATATCGAGGTCGGAACCGAACGTCATCTCCCTGCTGCCGAGCTTTCCCATGCCGAGCACTGCGAAGCCTGCCTTCTGACTTCTGCCTTCTGACTTCTGTCTTCTGTTTTCTGTCTTCTGACAATTCTCCACGATAATTCCGATTACCGCCTCCGCGAGATGAGACAGGCATCTTACAAGATGATTAACCTTCATGACGTGCATGAGGAAGAAACTGCCGAGGCGGATTTCTTCGACATTTTTGTATTCGGCAATGCCTGTCTCGAAATTTTCGCCGGGTATGCTTTTTTTCAGTTCCTCCCTTGTTTTGCTGAGCGTCTTTCTTATGATGTTCCCCTCAAGGAGCAGGTCAAGGTAGCGCGTGTTGCTTAAAAATATTCGCGTGAGGTTCGTGCTCAGGGAAAATATTTTAATGATGCCGTCCTGCAATTCCTTCCTCTCGGTAAAGCCTGTAAGATACGTCTCTTTGATACCCATTACCGTAAAAAAGCTGACAAGCCCTTTCAGCGCCCTGTCCGGGCTTTCAGAATTCAGCGCCTTTTCAATGAGCAGCGGGATGACCTTTCTCATCACCGTGCGTTCACGCTGTGTCTTGAAGAATTCAAACTGCTCCCGCATTCCCTTGAGATTCATCAAACCGGCTGGAGGGTTTTTAATGCCCCTGAAAGAGAGATATTCCGAAAGCTCATCGTCGCTGAGGTCTCCTTCAAGCAATGAAAGCGCCTCGGCATGAACGTCTTCCTCCGTGCCAAGCAGGGAGTTGTACATATTCCTGATCTTCATTCTCCTCATCCGCAAGTCAGAAAGAAATCTGTCAGTGGAGGTGAAACCTGATTTTATCGCGAGGGATTTTAAATCATCTTCTGATGACGGTAGGGAATGCGTTTGCAGGTCGTCTTTCATCTGAAGGAGATGCTCAACGCGCCTGAGGTGTAGATAGTTTTCACGGAGCGTGACAAGTTCTTCTTCAGGCACCATCCCAAGCCATCTCAGCGATTGTATCGCGTTTAAAAACCTGTGCGTCCTGAGGCCGCCGTGTTCAGGGCCATAGATAAGCTGAAAGGTCTGAATAAAAAATTCCGCCTCTCTAATCCCCCCGTAGCCGCGCTTTATGTCATCCCTTGAAAAGGAGGAATCTATTTTTTTCTTAAGGGCCTTTATCTCTTCTATCCCGGAATAATCCATTGTCTTCTTCCAGACGAACGGTCCTATTGTTTCCATAAACGCCTTGCCGAGCCGCATATTTCCCGCCACGGGACGCGCCCTTATAAGCGCCATGCGCTCCCACGTGCGCCCCCATGCTTCATAGTATGTTTTGTATGAACTGAGCGGGAGCGCCACCTCGCCTTTTTCTCCCTGGGGCCTCAGCCTCAGATCAACCCTGTAAACGATCCCGTCCTCGGTATTCCTTGAGAGTATCTTGTTAAAGAGTTCCATGACCTTAAAATAAAATTCGCTGCTGCTTATCCTGTTCATCAGAACGCCTGAAGGACTCACTGTGCCTGAAGTCTGGCCTTCTTCTCCGGCATAGACGGCGATAAGATCAACGTCGGAGCTGTAATTAAGCTCCTCGCCTCCAAGTTTACCGAGGGCAATAAGCGCAAGCCCATCGTCAGACGGCCCTCCGAAATGCCGGGAATTAATTTTCAAAGAACAGTCAAGCGCGAAATCAATGACAAACTCGGCAAGGCAGGTAAGCTCATCCATCGAGGAAAGAGTGTCCGTCTCGCCCGTGATATCTCTTAAGGTAATTCTAAGCAGCTGACTTTTCTTAAACAGCCTGAGCCTCTTTAATATATCGCTTAAGTCCAGCTCTTCAGCCAATGCGAGTCCGGTCTTGCCCTTTACGCTTAGAAACTTTTTTGTAACAGGCGTCTTCAGCTCTTTTAACGCGGCAAAAAGTTCGTCAGGATTTGATATGCAGTAATTCGAAAGGAACTGGCTTGCGGCAAAGAGTTTCGCGACATCCTTCAGATAAGGCAGAAAGCGTTCTCTCCCCGATGACGCTTCCATAAGCCTGTGCAGGTTTGTCCCGGCCCTCTTCGGATCGGAAGCGGACCGGCAGGCATCTGTTATATTTTTATGTATTTCTTTTTCAGAAGGCATCATATTTATTTAAACCACAGAGGGCGCAGAGATAATAATTTTTTTGCTTCTCTGTGTTCTCATGATATAAACTTAAGATATTATATGTAAAATTACTATATAAAAGAGAGCACAGGGAAATTTCTATGAGAACAATCCGCAGATTTCACAGATTGCGCAGATGAAGTAAAAACCTTTTCAGAGAATCTGTGAAAATCTGTGTAATCCGCGGCTAATATATTTTTTCTCTGTGTCCTCTGTGGTTAATAAACTTAAAGGGAGGGACTTATTCATGAAGATGATAGCCGCTGTTATTAAGCCGTTTAAACTCGACGACGTAAAAAAGGCCCTTGCAGACGCGGGGATTCAGGGCATGACCGTAACGGATGTCAAAGGCTTCGGCAGGCAGAAAGGTCACGTGGAGCTCTACAGGGGAACAACTTATGAAGTAAATTTTCTGCCGAAGATAAAGATAGAAGTCGCGGTCTCAGATGAAAGGGCTGATGAGATAATAAAGACAATTTCCGAAAGCGCAAGGACGGGAGAGATCGGAGACGGCAAGATATTTATTTATAATCTCAGTGATGTGCTCAGGATAAGGACCGGAGAGAGCGGCGACGGTGCCATATAATATTCTGTTTTGCAGGAAAATCCATACACCTTTGTCTGCTTTTAAATGCACTAATCAGTGCCCCCCCTCATAACAAGCGTACACTTTCAAAGAGTTATTAAGATTGCCTTCGTTGGCATATTAGTTGCAATTAAAAAGGGCAGTGCATCTACTCACATAACTTCCCTTGAAGTTACACGGGATGTCCGAGAGGAGGACCTACTGCAATGGCAAGCGCAAAGATTTTGGTTGTTGAAGACGATTTTTTTACTGCTGTGGTATTTCGGCAATTACTGGAGCTCTGGGGTTATGAGATATGCGAACAGGTGACCTCGGGGGAGGAAGCAATCGCAAGAGCTGAAAAAGAAAAACCGGACATTGTATTAATGGACATAAATCTGGACGGGGAGATAGACGGCATCGAGGCGGCCACAAAGATAAGAGTGCGTTTTGGCATCCCCATTATTTTCACGACTGCTTATTCAGACAATGAAACAAAAGAAGCCGCAAGACTTGCTGATCCTGTCGGTTATTTTGTTAAGCCGTTGAACTTTAATGAATTGCGGACAATGCTTAATTCCATTGCCTGCAATTAACAGGCGTGAGATATCAGGAAAATTTTTCCGTGATATGCAGGGAAAATCATACACCATTTCAGTTTTCATATGACGCAATTTGAGCTGCCTTTCACAGCGTTTGTTCAATTTCAAGGAGTTATCAGGCGCGCTGTCATTGGCACAATAGTTGCACTTATATAAACACTATTTTCTGAAGCCCCGGGGATCCCAGGATCTTCAGGCGATCTTAACAGGAGAATCGGCTATGAACTTACAAGAACTCAAAGAAGAAATCAAAAAAATATGCGTCAAATGCATAGAATGCGACCCTTGCTGCACGGGGAATATCCTGAAAAAGTGTATTGAGAATAACAGATTCACTCCTTTGACCGATGATCAGGTAGTGATCGGGACTCTTACCCAATAAATAAAGGGGGGGCAGCGCCCCCCTTCTGATTCTTAAATATCATAGTACAGGAAAAACTCGTACGGATGCGGCCTTAACCTCAGCGCGTCAACCTCATTTGTCCTCTTGTAGCTTATCCATTTTTCGATGGCGTCCTTTGTGAAGACATTGCCCTTCAACAGGTACTCATGGTCTTTTTCCAGATGATCAAGGGCTTCATCGAGGCTTCCGGGCATTGTAGGCACATTTGCCAGTTCCTCAGGTCCGAGATCGTAAATGTCCTTATCAAGAGGCTCTCCCGGATGGATCTTGTTTTCAATGCCGTCCAGTCCGGCCATCAACATAGCAGAGAATGCGAGATAGGTATTGCATGAAGGATCAGGGAATCTCACCTCGACCCTCTTCGCCTTCGGGCTTGCCGAATAAGTCGGTATCCTTACGGATGCGGAGCGGTTTCTCGCAGAGTATGCGAGATTAACAGGGGCCTCAAATCCCGGAGTCAATCTCTTGTAGGAATTTGTTGTAGGATTGGTAAGCGCCGCAAGCGACTTCGCGTGTTTCAGTACACCTCCAATGTAGAAGAGGGCCATCTCGCTCAAACCTGCATAGCCGTTGCCTGCGAACAGGGGCTTGCCGCCTTTCCATATGCTCTGGTGAACGTGCATACCTGAGCCGTTGTCTCCGAATAATGGCTTCGGCATGAATGTCGCTGTCTTGTTATGCCGCCTTGCAACATTTTTGATTATATATTTAAAGAGCATGTTCTTATCAGCCATGCTGACAAGGGAATCAAACCTCATGTCAATCTCAGCCTGTCCTGCGGTTGCAACCTCGTGGTGTTCTCTCTCAACATAGATACCGCACTTCAGCATCTCCATGACCATCTCGGTCCTGAGATTCACCTGGCTGTCTGTCGGCGGAACAGGGAAATATCCCTCTTTGTGTCTCGGTTTGTAGCCAAGGTTGGGGTTTTCTTCTCGTCCTGAATTCCAGATACCCTCAAAGGACTCAATGAAATAGTACCCGCTGTGGGAGTTCTGGTCGAACCTGATCCCGTCAAAAATAAAAAATTCCGCCTCAGGGCCGAAGTATGCCGTGTCGCCGACGCCTGTTGATTTGAGATAAGCCTCCGCCTTCTGCGCGATGTATCTCGGGTCCCTCGTGTAAAATTCCTTTGTGATAGGGTCCACAATGTTGCAAATTAAGCTGATCGTAGGATACTCCATAAAAGGGTCCATGAAGGCTGTCTTCGGATCAGGTATTATCAGCATGTCCGATGTGTTTATCGCCTGCCATCCCCTGATGGAAGAGCCGTCAAACCCGAGGCCTTCCTCAAATATCTCCTCTTTTAATTCTGCTACAGGCACTGCAAAGTGCTGCCAGATGCCGGGGAAATCAAGGAACTTGAAGTTGGCCATCACGGCCTTGTTTTCCTGCGCCATCTTGATTACGTCTTTTGGTGTCATGTTTCCTCCTTTTTAAGTTTTAAGTTATCCGCAGATTGCCCAGATTAACACAGATTTTTATAGAGGCAAATTTAATCTGTGAAATCTGCGTAATCTGTGGATTAGTCCTTTAAGTGAAAAAGCCTTTATAAAAGTTCATGGCCCTGCCGCTGTATTCGGCGTAGAGCCTTTCTGTCTCTTCTTTCAGATTGTCGAAATCTATTGGTCCGCTGCTGAGCCAATCATATATCATTTCTTTTCTGACTTCAATATGGAACTGAAACGCATACGCGTTGTTCCCGTATCTGAACGCCTGGTTCGGATAAAGCGCTGAAGACGCCAGCCTTACCGCCCCTTCAGGGATGTCAAATGTCTCGCCGTGCCAGTGAAAGACCCTGAACTTCCGCCAGAAGTCTTTCACGAAAGGGTGCACTGCGAGGCTCCTCATAAGAGGGTCCATCAAACCGTCTCCCGTCAACTCGATGCCGTACCAGCCAATCTCTTTTTGCGTCCCGGCATAGACCCGCGCCCCCAGCGCCTTTGCCATTATCTGAGCGCCGAGGCATATACCGAAAACTTTCTTGCCATTAGAAATAAAATCCCTGACAAGCTGTTCTTCTTCCCGTATGTAAGGGATATCATCGTTCACGCTCATCGGCCCGCCCATCATTATAAGCGTGTTGAAATCTTCTTTACCGGGTATGCCCTCCCCTTTTGACAGATCAACTGTCGTGTACGGGATTTTTTTGTCAATCAAAAAATCCTCAATGGTCCCCGGCCCTTCTGTATCGATATTTTTGCAAATTAAAACTGACATAACAAATATATCCTCATCTTAGTCAAAAGACTATTACTGACTTTTGGGGTCAGGGTTAGCTACTAAACCCCAATCACTAATCCCCAACTACTATTAAACCGCCGCCTCTCCGCTTTCGCCCGTCCTTATCCTTATGATGTTTTCGATTGGATACACAAAGATCTTACCATCGCCTATCTCGCCTGTCCTTGCATTTTCCTGAATTACGGCAATCGCTTTCTCCGCCATATCAGCAGTCAAAACTATTTCTATTTTCAGCTTTGGAACGAAGTTAATATCATACTCTACTCCGCGGTAAAATTCTAAGTGTCCCTTTTGCCTCCCGAAACCCTTGACCTCTGTTACTGTCATACCCTGCACGCCCAAATCATTCAGGGCCTTTTTTATCTCGTCAAGCTTGAACGGTTTTATTATCGCTTCAATTTTCTTCATGTTGCCTCCTGATTTTTTACCAATCCCTAACCCCTAATCCCCGATCCCTGTTTTACTGCGTATACGCGCTTTCTCCATGCAGAGCCTGGTCCAGGCCGATAAACTCTTCTCCGTCTTTGACCCTTAATCCAACTATCCAGTCAACGAGCTTAAGGATAATAAATGTTGCTACAAAGACAAATACAAAAGATACTATCACGGAAATACCCTGCGTTATAAACAGGGAAGAATTGCCGTGGAACAAGCCGTCCTTGCCCGCGGGATTTATCGCGGCTGACGCAAAAAGTCCCACCGCCAGTGTGCCCCATGTGCCGCTGACACCGTGAATTCCAATTACGTCGAGAGAGTCATCGTATCCGAATTTTGATTTCATATTAACGCCTACGTAGCATAATAACCCTGCTATTAATCCAATTACTATCGACGACAACGGGCTGACAAAGCCGGCAGCAGGTGTGATACCGGCCAGTCCTGCGACTGCTCCGCTCATGGCCCCGAGCGCTGTAGGTTTTCCTCTCTGAAGCCATTCAATTAACATCCAGCTCATTGCCGCGGCGCCTGCTGAAGTGTTTGTAGTTACAAATGCTACGGAGGCCAGTCCGCCTGATGTCAATGCGCTGCCCGCATTAAAACCAAACCAGCCAAACCACAAAAGCGCCAGTCCTAAAACCGTCATCGGCAGGTCATGCGGCAGCATCGGCTCCCTGCCGTATCCCCTGCGCTTTCCGATCATCATTATCGCCACTAAAGCTGCAACAGCCGAGCTTATATGAACAACAATACCGCCTGCAAAGTCGAGCGTGCCAAGGGTCTTGGCCATCCATCCCCCGCCCCACACCCAGTGACATAACGGGGAATAAACAAATGTTACCCAGAGTATTGTGAAAAATATTAATGCCGAGAATTTCATCCTTTCGGCAAACGCGCCCGTGATCAGGGCAGGGGTTATCACCGCAAAGGTCCCCTGAAACATCATGAACAGCAGATGAGGGACTGTTGGCGCGAAGGGAGAACTCTCCTGTCCGACACCATTCAGCCCGAACCACTCAGGCCCGCCGATAATGCCTCCTTTATCAGGACCGAACGCAAGCGTGTATCCCCACAACACCCAGATCACACTCACCATAAAAAGCATTATGAAACTGTGCATGATAGTTCCGAGCACGTTTTTTCTCCTGACCATTCCGCCGTAAAAAAGCGCAAGCCCCGGCGTCATCAGCGTAACAAGCGCAGTTGAGATAAGCATCCAGGCGGTGTCACCGCTGTTTATCGTGGATGCTTCTCCTGCATAACTTAAACACGGCAGCAATAAAAGCGTTGCCGTTATCACAATGAGTTTAAATTTCATACTCCCTCCATTGAAGATATTTTGCAGGGAGTTTTGCAAAAGCTGTGCCTCACCTAACTTACTAATTTAATTGAAATTTAAATAACCGCTTTCCTACAAAAATGTAGGAGTTTACAGCTTTCCTCCTGATTTCAATTGAAAATACAATGAGATGCAGATAGAGCCTACAAAATTGTAGGAGCAACAATTTTGTAGGGGAACATGGCCTGTCCGTACCCTCAGTCTAAACCGCTGCATCACCCTTTTCCCCGGTCCTTATCCTGATTATCTCTTCAACGTTTGAGATGAATATCTTGCCGTCGCCTATCTCGCCTGTCTTTGCCTTGTCCTGGATTATAGCTACCGCCTGCTCTAACAGTTGGTCCTGTATGACAATTTCTATCTTCAGTTTTGGAACAAAGTTTATGTCATATTCTGCGCCACGGTAGAATTCGAGGTGGCCCTTTTGCCTGCCGAAACCTTTCACCTCCGTGACCGTCATTCCATTAACGCCTAATTCATGCAGCGCCTTCTTGATGTCGTCCAGTTTAAATGGTTTTATTATCGCCTCTATTTTTTTCATTTATCCTCCGATTATTTTTTGGGATTGGGGTTTGGGGATTAGGGGTTAGTAAAGATAACCATCAACCGGTTTTTCTTTTCCAATCCCTAACCCCCAACCCCTTCTTTATAATGAATACCCGCTTTCTCCATGCTGCGCGTGGTCCAGCCCTACAAACTCTGCCTGATCGTCAACTCTGAGTCCCATTACCGCGTCAAGTGCCTTTAAGATGATGATCGTAATTACGAATGAATAAACCCATGCCGCGCCAACGCTTATCAACTGATTCACAAGTAGAGACGGGTTGCCGAAGAACAGGCCGTCATTTCCTGCTGAATTAATCGCCTTTGACGCAAACAGGCCTGTTGCAATCGCGCCCCATGTTCCGCCTACGCCGTGAACGCCCACTACATCGAGGGAGTCATCGTAGCCGAATTTCGATTTGAGATTAATTGCCAGGTAGCAGATCACACCTGCTGCAAGCCCGATAATGACTGATGACATGGGCCCGACAAAACCTGATGCAGGGGTAATTGCCACAAGCCCCGCAACCGCGCCTGATGCAGCGCCGAGAGCAGTCGGTTTTCCCCTGTGCTTCCATTCCGCGAACATCCAGGACAACGCCGCTGCTGCCGTTGCGATATGCGTAACAACAAAGGCTGATGTTGCAAGAGCGCCTGATGCGACCGCGCTGCCTCCGTTAAACCCGAACCAGCCGAACCACAGCAATGCCGCGCCTATTAAAGTCATGGTAATGTTATGCGGCATCATCGGTTCCTTGCCGTATCCCTTTCTTTTGCCGACAACAAGTACAGCGGCAAGGGCTGAAACACCTGAGCTGATATGCACTACAAGGCCGCCCGCGAAATCAAGCGCTCCAAGATTTCTTATCCAGCCTCCAACGCCCCAAACCCAGTGCGCGAGAGGGAAATATACAAACGTGGCCCATAGCACAAGGAATACGAGATACGTGCTGAATTTAAACCGTTCGGCAATCGCCCCTGTTATGAGCGCCGGGGTGATAACGGCAAACATCATCTGGAATATCATGAACGCCTGGTGCGGGATCGTTGCCGCGTAATCGGGATTAGGTTCAAGGCCCACACCCTTTAAACCTACCCAGTCGAGATTGCCGATGATGTGCCCTACATCCGGCCCGAATGACAGGCTGTACCCGTAAAGCACCCAGAGGATAGTCATAACTCCGAGCGCTATGAAACTCTGCATTATGGTCCCCAATACATTTTTGCGCCTGACCATTCCGCCGTAAAAGAGCGCAAGCCCCGGGGTCATCAGCATGACAAGCGCGGTGGAGATCAAAACCCACGCAGTGTCTCCTGTATCAACTTTTGGAGCAGGCGCAGCCTGTTCAACCGCTGCGGGAGCTAAAGTCTCAACCTGTGCCTCCTCTGCAAAGCCGAGGCCTGCAAACCCCAGCAAACCAATCATCATCAAAATACTTAATAACCTTTTCATGTTTCCTCCTAATTTTACTTTTTAAATTACCAGGTATACATCACCGCAACCGCAATTGTATCCTGCTTCTTTGCCTTACCTGAATCAAACACTTCCTTATCAGACCAGTCATGCCTGTACTCAGGTCTTACGATGACCGCTTGCGCCACCCTGAATTCAGGGGTGATAGTTATCTCTTTCAGAGTCTGCTCCGTTCCGGTCCTTACTCCATCTTTGTCCCTGAAGTATTCAGCCCTTGCCGACATGCTGACAAGATCGTTGAAGTCATATTTTGCTGTTCCGGCAACGCCGTACCATTTTGCGGTATCACCGTCCGGAGCGGATTTCTCTTCAGTGGCATAGTCCGCATTGAGGATGATGGATAAATTCTTTACCGGTTTTACGATCCCGACCCAGTCAAAGAGGAACCTATTGTCGGCGGTATTATTGTCCTTCTCAGGCCCGTACATAAGATTAAAGAACATCGAGAGCTGCTCGACAGGTATTACCCCCGCGCTCAGTCCGATTGTCTTGCCCTTGTTGTTGTCGTCCGTATTGTCCCAGCCGTTGACTATGTGAATGCCGGCATTAAAAGTCTCCGTGAACGGGTAGCTGACCTTCAGCCCTGTATGGGTAAAAGGTATCGCATAATTAAAGAGGAACGAACGTGAGTAATTGGGATTGTCCTTTGCCTCAATCACTTCAGCCCCGTGATAAGTTGCAAACTTACCGAAATCGAATTTCAGCCCATTGCCCAATGGCGCAAGATATCCAACATACGCCTCGGTAATGTCAATGGAATCATCGCTTGCGCCGAGGCCCCTTGAATGTATCCACTTTGCGGTTTCGCCTGCCGAGAGTTTGAATTTAAAACCCACGCCGTCAACCGGCGCGTCCTTGACGAATACCAACTGGGCAAGGTCTAACATAAAACTGTTTGCCTTGTGGTCAAAAACCCTTAACTCATTCTCCTGAGAATTGCTGTTCTTGAAGTTATAAGTGTAGCCGCCCTGCAGATAAATGCTCATGCCGAGGGCCTTCCTGAATTCATCCAAAGTCATGCTACCCATTTTCGTTTCTTCGGCTTTTAAATTGCCTGCAAAGCCGGTCAACATTAATACTATCACCAAAAAAGCTGCCTTTAAACCCTTCACCGCACACCTCCAGATCTTTATTCCGCAGACCAACGCCCGCGATTTTTTTTTAATGGGCGCATTGAAATACGCCCCTGCGTCACTGACTCTTAACTCGTAACTCTGTTCCCTCCCTCCTTATACCGTATTTTTTTATCTTGTACCCTATCATCCTCTCTGTGATGCCGAGCTGTCTTGCGGCCTTTGCCATTACCCAGTCGCATTCTTTCAACGCCCTGATTATTTCTTCCTTTTCAATTTCCCTGATCTGTTCTTTCAATGAATTCATCATCGCGTCCTTTGATCTTGCATATTGCCAGAATTATGCCAGGGCGAAACCTCTTGAATCTTTTGAGTTCCAAAGTGAGATGATACTACAATTATGTTACTTTGGGACAATATTGTAGGAACAATTTTGTAGGCTTTAATTTTTACCGGCGCAAACTTTGCAATTTTGTTCTCTGCGTATATTCAGTTTTCTAAAATCCATATTCATGGCATTAAATACCAGCATCTTAGAAAGCAGAGGCTCCCCGTATCCTGTCAACAGCTTTACCGCTTCGATGCTCATCATGCAGCCGAAAATCCCCGATACTGCGCCAAGCACAGGAAAACCCATCTCCTCCCATTCAGGATTGTCTTCGGGATACAGACAATTAAGGCAGGGGGTTACATGAGGGATGACATTGAAAAGGTAGCCCTCCATGCTGTTCATGGCAGCTTCAACCATAGGGATATTTCTACTGATACAGGCTGCATTCAGCAGCCTTCGTTCTTTAAAGTTGGGACGGGCGGAAAGTGCGATCTGTACCCCATCCAGAAAATCCCCTATGTTGTCTGCCGATATCCTTTCATCGAATACCTCAACCTCCACATCGGGATTTATCTCTTCAATTGTCTTTTTGGCCTGCACGACCCTGCTCCTGCCTATCCAGTCATGTTTCATCAGTATCTGCCTGTTCATATTCGACAGGGTCAGATTTCCGTAGTGAGCAAATACCATTTTCCCTATTCCGGCAACGGCAAGATAAATTGCCGCAGTCCCTCCGAGTCCGCCAATGCCCGCGATCAGCGCGGTTGACTCTTTCAGCTTCCGCTGATGCTCATCGGTGAATCCCTGAAGCATCAATTGCCTGCGGTAACGCTCCATTTCTGTTTCAGAAAGCTGACTGTTTTTTTCAGTTAACAGTTTCACAATATTCTTCTCCGATCCTCGAATTCAGCACCTCAAGCTCCATGTCCTTGTCCTCTCCAAGTTCGCCGCAGGCGTCCGCCCTGCATTGCCTGCAATGGGTCATCTGGGGAATAGACTTTTTGCATCGGTTACGCATCATGTTTATTGCTTCATGCGACGGCCTGTGTAAATGTTCAAATTCAGCCTTCGGTATCAGCGGCATGATATTCATCAGGTCCGCTTTCCTGTGCGCGGCAAACCATGCGGCAAAGGGGACCTCTTCGTCATTAACTCCCGGAATGAAAACCGTGTTGACCTTCACAATAAGCCCCGCCTCAACAGCCGCTCCGAGCCCCTCCCACTGATTGTTCAATAAACATTCGGCGGCTTCTCTCCCCTTATAAAGCTTGCCTTTGTACGACACCCATGAATATATCTTTTCAGCCGTCGCGGTGGTCACTGCGTTTATGGTGACGGTCAGACTACTCACTCCTGCCTCGATGAGATCATCAAGCCTGTCGGAAAGCAGAAGCCCGTTTGTTGAGACACAGAGTGTCAGTTCGGGATATTCCCTGTGGACCGCACTGAATGTCTCAAATGTCGCGTCATTTGTCAGAGGGTCTCCCGGCCCGGCTATGCCTATAACAGTCAGGCGTTCATTCCTTTCAACTAATGACCTGACTCTATCCAATGCTTCATGTGGAGTTAAAACCCTGCTCGTGATGCCCGGCCTTGATTCATTTGCGCAGTCATACTTTCTTAAGCAGTATTTGCACTGAATGTTACAGGCAGGCGCAACCGGCAGATGTATCCTGCCGAACCTGTTGTGCGCCTCCTGGGAGAAACAGGGATGCGTACTTATGATATGGCTTTTGCCGCTGTGCTTAAGAATTGTTTTCATTGCACACCTCACTTTCAGTAAAGTCTTTTCAATTATTGAGCAATAGACATGCCAATCTGTTAACTCGTTGATTATGTTTGTTTGAGAAAATTAATAAGGCGTGAAGCTATTACAATTATGTTTCTGATAATTCAATCTTGTAGTAACATTTTAGCGGGGCAGCTTGTGCGGAAAGATTCCGGGCAAGGCGGAATGACGGAAATTTAAAACTGTGGCAGAGACCGCAGAGCGTAATAATTACAGTAACTTTCTCATGCATACAAGTTTGGTATTATCCCATCCCTTGCTGCAATAGAAATCCAAGGCCTTTGCATTATCAATATCTCTAAGCAATTGAATCCTTTGAATGCCTTGCGTCTTGCACCACTTGATGACTTCCGAAAGGAGCTTCGATCCGATACCTTTGCCTCTTACGTCCTGCCGCACGATTAAATCCTCAAGCAGCCCGGCTGCGCCTCCCTCAGAAGTGGAGATCACTGTCTGCACAGAGCACATGCCGATTATTTCATTGTCCTTCTCAGCCACAAACACGACTGATGGGCCTAATGTGTTATCGAGTAAAAGCCCCAGCCCTGCCGACTGCTTTTCCATATCAGGTTTGAAATCCTGCTCAATGGAAAATAATTCCGAAAGAAGGTCGCACATCTCAGTTACATCGTCCGGCCTCGCATGTCGCATTGTAAAATTCATGTGATTAAATCACACCTCCACATGAACCTGACATCTCTTTGTGCAGATCTTTGAACAGGCCTCGCAGCCGATGCAGTTCTCAGGCTTTGCGATGGACATTACCTTGTTGCCCATGTCATCTCCGTACTCGTCTTCACCTTCAAAGGGTTTTTCAATCAGCTCAAGCACCTCCCTGCTGCAAACTTTGTAACAGCGTCCGCAGCCGATGCACTTGTTCACATCAATTGATTCAATAAATCTCGGCGTCCATGTCTGTCCGCCGCGCGTGTATCCGATAATTGACATAATTCCTCCTTTTTGAGGGATTGGGGATCAGGGGTTAGGGTTTGGATAAAGACAAAAAAGGCAGCAAGTTGTTTTTACTAATCCCCAATCCCCAACCCCTAATCCCTTTTTTACGAAATCGCTTCTCCATCCATCTCGCCTGTCCTTACTCTTGTTGCTCCCTCTATCGGGGAAACAAATATCTTTCCGTCTCCGCGCTTTCCTGACTGGTTGACCTTGACAATTGATTTCACAAGCTTGCTCACAACATCATCTGGGACGATCAGAGTGAGCATCCTCTTCGGCACATAAAGGGCGGCCTTAGGCAAGGTATGCTCAAGCGCGTAAGTGGACGGAGTCGGTTTTAATTTGACTGTCGTGCAAAAGCTCTCAGGCATTTCAGAATCCATCTCCGCGCACATCGCGCCCTTCTGTTTCCCTCTTCCGTCCACACTCTGGATCGTCAGTGAAGAATATCCCAGTTCATCAAGCGCCCTCTTGGTTTCAGGCAGCTTGTCTCTCCTTATGATCGCAGTAATTTCTTTCATGGGTTGTCTCCAATTTTTCTGTCTGTGTTCTGTGCTCTGTTATCTTTGTTCTGTTTCATAAAACCGCCTCCCCTGTTCTGACTGTATATGCAGCCTCAACAGGACTGACAAATATTTTCCCGTCACCGATAAAACCTGTCTTTGCCTTGTCATGAATTATGCCGACAACCTTTTCAACGTCCTCAGTATCAACAACCGTCATGATGAGTGTCTTTGGAAGCTCATCATAATGCACAGGGCCTACCTGAAGTCCCTTTTGCTTTCCTCTTCCGAATACCGGCATCTTTGTGAGAGACGGAAACCCGGCCCCTTCCAACGCCAAAACTACCTCCTGCTCTTTTTCCGGCCGTATAAAAGCCCTGATCATTTTCATGTGTGTTCCTCCTTTTTTAGAAAACCACAGAGGCACTGAGGCACAGAGAATAAATAGAAGATAAGAAGTTGAGATAAAAAATCGCATGGCCTTTTCTCATCCTCTCATTTTTTCAACTCTATGTCTTTTCTCGGTGCCTCCGTGTCTCTGTGGTTTATTAGATTTCATTTATCCAAATTGTTGTTAATCGCCTTTCTCAGCCATGGCGGCGGAGATTTCTTTATTGTCTCAAGAAGTACGTTCATTGATTCCTCTATAGACGCTGTCTCTTTTATCTTTATTGGCATTATCCCTTTTTTTACAAGTCTCGCTGCTGAAGGCCCGCCGATTTCCGTAAGGTAGATAATCTTGCAATCCGCAAGCTTGTCTACTTTTGCCTGCACACTGTCGTCATGAACCTGTCCCATTTCTTTTGTTCCTTCTATTTCAGTGTCCCTGCCGTCAGCGAACTTCCTTGTCTCCAGAAATTTATAGCCGTCCCTAATTAACTCGTAAATTACAAACATCCCGGCCCTGCCGAAATGTTCATCAACATTAACGCCGTCTGTTGTTGCAAATGCCACCTTCATGATGCCGCCTCCTTTTAAAATATTTTCAACATACCGGATAGTCCGAGCACTCTTTAAAAAGCCCGGCGGTATAGTGAATTCCGATACCTGCAAGAAAACCGATAGTCAGGTTATTGGTAATTAAACTGATCACGGCAATAGAGGCCGCAATAAAAACGTCCGCTTTATCATTTATTATGTCCCGTATAAACATCGCATGTTGTATCCCGACAAAGCAAAGCAAAACACCTAATATCCCGCCGGGGAATGCGGATATAACGGCCAGTCCCGATTTGCCAAGCACAAGCGCAAGGGTTATCAGTAAGCCGCCGATAATGTATCCTGACATTGCCCTCGTCGCGCCGAATTTGGCGTGCGCGGTCATGCCGCCGGAGCCGTGACACATCGGAACACCGCCTATAATGCCAGACAGTATGTTTGCCATACCCATGCTCACCGGGATACTTTTAAGAGTAAGCCTGTCGGCTTTTTTACCGTAAAGCATTTTTCCTGTTGCCTCGGCAGCCACAATGGCGTTGCCGATTGACAACGCTATCTGCGGCACGACCAGCGCTGTGAATGCGACCCAAAGGTTATCAATCCCCGGCAACACAGGAGTCAAAGCAACCGGACCGATTGATAAGCCATGTATCCTGCTCATGGATATGACAAGCCCGAACAACATAAGCAGGATTAGAGGCGGTACGATTTTTATAAAGTAAATGCCTCCAGCGAGGACAGCGCCGGAGACTGCCGCTGTGACGGGATCTGCAGTTAGAAGAGTAATTGAGGCCTTCACCAGCATGACCCCCAGGCCGAGCTGGATCCCCCTTATCACTGAAACGGGAAAGAATTTCCCGATCTTCACACTCCGCCCGGTAACTGTCAGCGAAAGAAAAATAAACCCGATGATCACACCCGCTGTATTTATAACATCGGGGCCAAGCCCGGCGGTAATCGCTATGGCAGACATCGCCTTCAGCGGTTGAACTGGCATGGTGATCCTGAAGTAGTAAGCAGACAGGATATAGAACAATCCTGCGGCAAAAAACAGCGCGGTCGGGTTAAACCCGTTCTTGCCGATTAACACAATGGCTATCGGGAGCAGAACACCTATGTCGCCGAATGCCCCTGACGTGTCCCACATCAATTGTTTCAAAGTCTCTTTTATATTTTTCATCTCGTTACTCTCCTTTTCTTGTCCCCCTTTGTAAAAGGGGGGTGAAGGGGGATTTTGCAACAGATACATGTTTTTCAAGTAAAAGCATATTTGCAATTTCATTTATCATCGCAAGAGTTCCTCTGTATCCGATGGTGATCTTTGAACTGTTCCCTATGATCTTATAAACAGGGAATCCCGTCTGATACAATGGGACTCCGAACTTTTTTGCCGTGTCTTCCGCATGAGAGTTTGAAATGAGCAGATCAAACTCACCATCAATCGAGAACAGGTCAGAGACAAGCACTTCTTTCGCAAGAATTTCCCCTGCGCTCTCTGCATTCTGCGGAATGACCGCAAGGGTTACCTCCGCGCCCATCTCACTGATCCATCTTGAAGTCTGGATCGCCATATCAGGCTCAAGGGCGAGACAAATCTTTTTGCTTCCGAAATAAAAATGTGCATCCCTCATCCCGTCAACCAGTATTCTCTTCTGCCTTTCATATTTAGCAGGGACCGGATTGCCGCTCAAAAATGAAAGCGTCTGCATAAAGATGTCCGTATCATTCAACCCCGACAAACTTTCAATTACCGAATATTCAATGCCGAACTTTGCATTTAATAGCTTTGCCGGTAACTCCATGCTTGCTCCTATTGCAAGTGTAAATGCGGAGCTCGACATTCTCTTTATATCTTCAACGTCAGTCCCTCCAGAAGCGAGAGCAGAAAATCCCTGCCTGCTGCCGTCAAGCGCAGAGAGGTCGGGCAGAATAATCGGTTTCAACCCGAATGCCTCAATGATGTCCCTCAACTCCGTAAAATCAGCAGGTGTAAGATGCGGACCCGCAAGGACGTTGATAAAACAGTAGTCAGAAGTCAGTAGACAGGAGTCAGTAGACTTATTTTGACCGCAGAGTATTTGCTTGATGATTGTCTCAACAGCTTTTTCATAACCTGTTTCCAATCCACCCTCATAGTCCGGCGTAGAGACATGAGCAATAACGCATCCTTTATTCTTTATTCTGAATTCGTTAACTTCTTCCTTAACCCCTAACTTCTGACTACTAACTACTAACTGAATGTCATCTCCCTTTACCTCCGACAACCCTGATGTCAGCACGCCGATAACATCCGGGTTGTTTTTCTCTATAATTCCCTCGATGGTCTTAACAAGATTTTCATCACTGCCCATCACCACGTCTTCAGTAAACAGCTTTGTGCTTTGCAGCGCAATCGGTTCCCTGAAATGTTTTGTCAAAAGAACTTTCCCCAGGAACGTGCAGCCCTGCGCCCCATGAATGACCGGAATTGCATTATTGATCCCCTGAAACGCAATCGCAGCCCCTATGGATTGGGAATGCTTCAACGGATTGATGAGACAGGTATTAGGGGTTAGGGGTCGGGGGTCAGTAGAGACAAACGACGCCCTGTTTTTGTCTTTACCAATCCCCAATCCCCAATCCCCAATCCCTTTATAGAATTTCATGCTGTTGCTTATCTGCTCCGCTAAATTAACCAGCCCTTCATAACCCGCGTACGCTGTATGCCTTTCCTGGTTCACATCCACAAACGGGAAACCTTCCTTTATCGCAAGATACTGATTCCTCCCTCCTGCCACAAGGATGTCAGCTTTTCTCTCCTTCATCAGCTTCAGCAGATTCTTTGGCGTTACATCTTCAATCAGCGGCGCATCCTCGCCAAGTATCTCTTTCATCTTCTCCTCATCTTCAAACGTGCTCTTTTTTGTTCCAACGGCAACTATCTCAATCCCCAGATCAAGCAGCGCGGATATGAAGGACCAGCTCTTCACCCCGCCGGTGTAGAGCACCGCTTTTTTCCCTTTGAGATGAGAATATGACTTAAGCTTTTCATCAAGTTGTTTTTCTTCTCTCGTGATAATTGATTCTACCTTCTCACGCAGGCTGAAGCCTGCGGCTGCTTCCGACTTTTGACTTCCGACTTCTGACTTCTGCACTTTTTGGGCAATTCGCCTCAACGCCTTCGACATTTCCGACTTGCCGAAAAACGAAACTTCAATATAAGGAATGCCGTATAGCCTTTCCATTTCTTTTGCGACATTGATAAGTGCACGGCTGCAAACAACTACATTCAGCTTTGCATGGTGTGCGTAAGTTATTTCCTCAAAAGTTGAATCACCTGTGATCCTCGACAGGATACTTATCCCTGCCGCCTTCAAGACCGGCTCAACGAGCCACAGGTCTCCGGCAATATTGTATTCTCCGATGAGGTTGATAAATTCCCCTCTATTAAGAGGGTTCAGGGGTGTGTTACTTTCTTTGGGCAATTCGCTCGTCCCTATCACATGATCAAGCAATACCTCTCCCGCTATTCTATTCCCGAGATTCTTCGGCCCTACAAAGCCGGGCGCATTGACCGGAATGACGCGGATGCCAAGCTCTGCTTCAGCTTTTTTGCAGACGGATTCAATATCCTCTCCGGTCAGTCCGCTCACACAGGTTGTATACACAAATATCGCCTTCGGTCTTATCTTTTCAGCAACGTCACTAATTGCCTTATACAGCTTTTCCTCAGAGCCGTAAATGATGTCCATCTCCGTCATATCCGTTGTAAAGCCCATTTGATGTAGGGGCGTGCGATACACCCCTCCCTTCGACAACGTTCCCCGTCCTTCCCAGGAGTTTCCGCAGCACGCAATCGGCCCGTGAACAATGTGCGCCGCATCGGCAATAGGCTGGAGCACGATCATCGCGCCGTCAAAGGCGCAGGACTCGCCCCCGCGCGAGCGGCAGACCTTGTCCTTCTTTTCCCGTTCACATCCGTCCTGTGTTAATTTGTCTATATTGGTTAACATAAAAAACCTCTAATGTTGTTCATCCGCAGATTTCGCAGATGACACAGATTGAAAATAGATTTATAAGTACGCTGCAAGTGTCATTCCGGCTCGTCCGGAATCTTTCTTATTCCCCGCCGTTAGATTCCCGACAAGCGGGAATGACAGCGGGCAACCATTTTCCAAAACTCAATAAATAAATCTGCGTAATCTGTGGATCGATAAATTCTCCTCTCACCTGATCACATCAAAGCTCGTTGTGTTCATCGTCTTCCTGTCCATTTCATCAAGCACTGTATTGACGATCAGACTTACCAGATTAAGCGCTCCCTGATAGCCGATGATCGGATATCTGTGGAGGTGGTGCCTGTCAAAAAGCGGAAAACCGATCCTGATGAGTGGTGTGCCTGTATCTCTCCATAACAACTTCGCGTAGGAATTCCCTATGAGGAAATCTACCGGGTCAGTGAACATCAATGACCGCAGATGCCACATATCTTTGCCGGTATAAACTTTGCCTTCCCGGCCAAACGGGCTTTCACTCAGGATGGCTTCGGCATCTTCCAGAAATTTTTTATCACCGTTTGTGCAGACGATATGAACAGGTATCCCGCCCATCTCCATCAGGAAACTTATCAAGCCAAGCAGAAGGTCCGGGTCACCGACAAGGGCGAACCTCTTCCCGTGAACGTAGGGATGCGAGTCTATCATTGCATCCACTGCGCGTCCCCTTTCGTTCTCAATTTCCTGCGGGACCGGTTTGCCTGTAATTTTGCTTATCTCTTCAAAAAATCTGTCCGTATTCTTAATGCCTATTGGTGGAAGAGTTACTGCGCTCTGACCCCACTCTTTAGCGATGTAGTCCATGGTCTTTGAAGTCGAATATTTCTGGAGCGCAATGGTTGCCAGGGCATTGATCGAATCCGCCGCATCCTCAAGCGGCGTGCCGCCCGGATACAATTTATATTTCCCGGAATTGGGAGAATCGTAAATATCGCTCACGTCTGCAAGTATCGTGTGCTTTACTTCCATTATGTCGAGAAGCCTTTTCAGTTCCCTGTAGTTTCCCGTGTAAGTATCAAAGCCAGGGACAATATTTATCTTTCCGTTCGGCTCGCCTTTCCTGCCTGCTGTAACAGCGGTGAGTATGCCCTTCATCATGTTGTCATACCCGGTAATATTTGAGCCGACAAAACTCGGCGTGTGCGCAAAAGGGACCGGCAGGTCCTGGGGGATGACTCCTTTTTCCCGGGCAGTCCTTATGTAGGCGTTGAGGTCATCGCCGATCACCTCTGCCATACATGTAGTGCAAACCGCAAGCATCTTCGGATGATAAAGAGTGTGGGCATTCTCAAGTCCTTCAAGCATGTTGTTCAGTCCGCCGAACACCGCGGCGTCTTCAGTCATGGATGTGGAAACCGCCGTCATCGGCTCTTTAAAATGCCTGCTCAGATGGCTCCTGAAATAAGCGACACATCCCTGCGCTCCCTGCACAAAGGGCAGCGTCCCTTCAAAACCAGAGGCGCAGAATACCGCGCCCAGAGGCTGACAGGCCTTAGCAGGGTTGATCTTTATATTCTGCCTTTTGAAATTAAGTTCCCTGTACTCCTCTGTCTTTGTCCATTCCGCTATGCGCTGCACTTCCTCAGCAGACGGACAATTCTCAAATTCTTTCTTCCGCTCAAACTGATCGAGATATTCCTGCTCCTGAAACAACTCATTGTGATCTTTTATCTTCATGTGTTCCTCCGTAGTAATTAGTAGTTGGTAGTTAGTAGCTGGTAGTTAGGGACAGCACTCATAATTTTTCCCGTAATTACTTGCTACTTACTAACTACTTGTTCTTGTTTCTTGCCCTTAACTACTTGCTACCAGCTACTTTCTTCTTATCAACCCCCACGTCGGGCTGTTTACCGTCATGTCCATGTCTCTTGCAAAAACAGGAAAACCGTCAAAGCCGTGATACGGGCCTGAATAATCCCACGAGTGCATCTGTCTGAAAGGCACGCCAAGCTTGTGATAGGAGTATTTCTCTTTTATCCCTGAGCCGACCATATCAGGGCTGAGCCTTCTGGTGAACTCTTCAAGCTCGTAAAGCGTGGCGTCGTCCATGATCACAGCGCCTTCCTTCATCTCAGGATAGGTCCTTTTATAATCGTCGCTGTGGCCGAATTCATATCCTGAAGCAACGACCTCCATGCCGAGGTCTTCATATGCGCCGATGGTGTGTCGCGGCCTCAGTCCGCCGACATAAAGCATCACCCTCTTGCCTTCAAGTCCCGGTTTAAACTCTTCGATGACCGCGTCCATCGCCGGCTTGTATTTTTCAATCATCTTCTCAGCCTTCTCTTTGATACTGTCATCAAAGTACGAGGCGATCTTTCTGAGGCTCTGGTATATTTTTGTCGGGCCGAAGAAGTTAAACTCCGTCCACGGGATGCCGTACTGCTCTTCCATGTGCCTGCAAATGTAGTTCATTGAGCGGTAGCAGTGCACGAGATTCACCTTTGCCTTGTGAGCAATTCCCATCTCATTTATCGAGGCGTCACCGGTCCATTGTGCAATGACCCTGAGACCGAGTTCCTCAAGCATCTTTCTTGAGGCCCATGCGTCTCCGCCGATGTTGTAATCTCCGATGAGCGCGACATCATAAGGAGTGGATTTATCAAGCTGCCCTTTGCCCAGTATGTGGTCCCTTATGGTATCGTTGGCGATGTGATGTCCAAGCGACTGGCTCACGCCCCTGAATCCCTCGCATCTCACCGGCACGATAGGCATGCTGAATTCCTTTTCAGCCTTTTTGGATACCGCCTCAATGTCGTCTCCTATAAGACCGACCGGGCATTCCGAGAGTATGCCCATGCTTTTTGCAAGCGGGAACAGTCCCTTTAATTCGTGGAGCGCCGCATCTAAATTTTTGTCGCCGCCGTAAACAATATCCTTCTCCTGAAAGTCTGTTGTAATGTGCATTGTTCCAAATGTATCGATACCCGTCTGGCCGTTGTAATAATTTCGGCGCGACCACCAGCTATACTGGCCGCAGCCTACAGGGCCGTGACTGATAGTGATCTGGTCCTTGACCGGCCCCCAGACAACACCCTTTGCTCCTGCGTACGCGCATCCCCTGACCGTCATTACACCGGGACGGGATTTTATATTGGACTTAACCTGGCAGGTGCTGCACTGCCCCGTCGGGTCATTGGCTGCTAAATGTTTGGCCCTGTCCTTCTTCGCCTTCTCAGGATACGCATCCAGAACTTCCTCTATCATCTTCTGAGTCTCTTTAATCGCTGTGCTCATTTATTCCTCCTTTATGTTAGAGCAGAAGTACAAAAGTCAGGAGCGCAAAAGTCAAAGAAATTGTCTTATGTTTCTACTTCTGCACTTTTGCTCTATTGCTCTTTTGCACTCTCTTAAACTGCCGCCTCTTCGCTCTCCATAATTCCGTAATCCATCAGGAGCCGTTCCAGTTCATCCATGGTGATAGGCGTGGGGATTACGAAGTTCTTATTGTCTGCGATCTTCCTGGCAAGCTCGCGGTACTCGTCGGCCTGCGGATGATTCGGGGCATAATCAATCACGGTCTTTCTCCTGAGTTCGGCCCGCTGGACCTCGTTGTCTCTCGGCACAAAGTGGATCATCTGCGTGCCGAGCTTTGCGGCCAGCTCCGATATGAGTTCGAACTCCTTGTCCGTCTTTCTGCTGTTGCAGATCAGGCCGCCAAGCCGCACGCCGCCGCTCTGTGCGTACTTAAGAACACCCCGTGAGATATTGTTTGCAGCATACATCGCCATCATCTCGCCGGAGGTCACGATGTATATCTCCTTGGCCTTGCCTTCCCGGATCGGCATGGCGAATCCGCCGCAGACGACGTCTCCGAGCACGTCGTAGAAAACAAATTCCGTGTCCTCACCGTATGCGCCGTTCTCTTCGAGAAAGTTGATGGCCGTGATAACCCCGCGGCCTGCACAACCCACGCCCGGCTCAGGCCCGCCCGACTCGGCGCACTTGATGCCTTTGAACCCGTGCAACAGGACCTCCTCAAGATCAAGGTCCTCAACGGTTCCTTTTTCACGCGCCATATCCATGACCGTGTTCTGGGCCTTGCGGTTAAGAATAAGCCGCGTAGAGTCCGCCTTTGGGTCACAGCCTATGATCATGCACTTGCGGCCGGCCTCGGCAAGCGCCGCAACCAGGTTCTGCGTTGTTGTTGATTTGCCGATACCGCCTTTTCCATAAATTGCTATCTGTCTCATACAATATCTCCTTTCAAGGTTTGTTTTATTGTTTGGTGGAGTATTGCCAAAATCATGCCAGGACATAACTTCCTGATTTAACATGAGACAGATTTGTAGTTCCATTTCATTATTGTTGTACCTGTTACAATTATGTTCTGTTTTTCGCACCATCCCCAACCACAGAACCGGAGAGATTTAATTTTTGGCTGCCTTCTGATAAACTTTCAGGAGTTAATTTTTTTCTGTCTCTATTATGGAAAATATCTTCTTGATCGCATCTGTGATAAGCGCACTGACGGCAGTGACAACTTCATTGCGCGCGCTCGGCAAGTCGCGCGAATATGCGAGAGACAACTCAAAGTCGGATATTCAGGATAGCTGCCGTATAGCCGGCTGCGGCAAACAGGAAACAAAAAGCCCCGGTCTCTGGCAGCACATACTTGTGACCGCTATCTGGTTTGTCCTGTCAGTTGTTTTAGCATTGCCGTCAATAATACAGAGATGGCAAACTCATAAAGGCAGCGCCCTTCTTTTATGGGTCCCGCCGTTATTGTTGTTGATTGTTTTACTGTGGTATATCTGGCGGAAAGTCTTTAATACGCGTGGGGATTAGTAGAGATACTCAGAATATGTTATTACTGATAGCTTCATGTTTCACCCACTACGCTTTACGCATCACGCATTACGATTTCATCTCCGGTGATATAGGTTTCTTACAATTCCTCTACAAAAAAATTCTCTTCTTTTTCTCTTCCAACCGTCGTCTCAGGGCCATGACCTGAAAGGATAACGGTGTTATCGGGAAGACTGATTATCCTTTTGAACGATCCCTTAAGCTGTGTCATGTCCCCGCCGTAGAAGTCAGTCCTCCCCACGGAGCCCTGGAAAATTGTGTCGCCTGTAAACACCACGCCCTCCCCGTACAGACAAATTCCCCCGGGACTGTGCCCAGGGGTATGCAGGACCTGGAAAAGTATGTCCCCGACCCGCACTTCATCGCCTTCATTAAGAAACCCGTCCGGCTCCGGCAGGTCTTCAACCTCATAGCCCCAGAAGGACGCCTGGTCCCTGACGCCCTTATACAACTCCATATCGTCGTTGTGCACTAAAATTTTTGCGCCCGTAGCCTTTTTAATATCTCCTGCAGCGCCGATGTGGTCGAAGTGCGCGTGAGTCAATATTACCGAGTTGACCTGCAGGCCGCTGTCTTTTATCAGCTCAATGACCCTGTCCGGCTCATCTCCCGGGTCAATGACAATCGCCTGGTCCGATATTTCGTCTGCTACTATATAACAATTCTCCTGAAGCGGCCCGATAACGAGCTTTTTGATAACCATTAATTTCCTCCTTTATTCAATACCGGCTTTTACTTTTTTCGCCTTCCGTTCCTTATACATCTTCACGAGATATTTCATCTCATCGCTCCCCAAAAAATGCATGATCGCAAGGTACACTAAAACAAAGAGCACGATTACTCCCGTCAGGATGCCTGCTTTTTGAATTGTCCTTCCGCCCTGCATCCACATGTCTCCCCTGACAATGGACCAGCTCATGAGCCCTGTCACGGCGGAGGCGGTCACAACTTTAACAAATGACGCTGCTATCTTTTTACCGTCGATCCTGCCGAGTTTCTTCCTCAGCATTATAAAGAGAATGATGAAATTCACTGACGAGGCAATGGCATTGGCAAGGGCGAGCCCGTTGTGTTTCATCGGCTTAAGGAGCAGAAGGCTCAGCACCACGTTTGTAAGCATGGCAATGGCCGCGATCTTCACAGGGGTTTTTGTATTCTGCATGGAATAAAAGCCGGCCGCAACGATCCTCATGCCGACTATCGCCCATATCCCAAGAGAATAAAAAAGCAGCGCCTGCGCAGTGCCGGTTGTAGCGGCATAGTCAAACATCCCTCTCTGAAAAAGAATATTCACTATCGGCCCTCTTAAAAATATCAGCCCCGCCATTGCAGGTATTGTTATGAAGAACAGCAGCCTCAACGCAAACGAAAAATCACTCCTGAGGTTTTCAAACTCACCTTTTGCCGCGTGCGCTGAAAGAGTCGGAAGAATGGCCATCCCCATTGCTACGCCGAATATGCCTACGGGAAACTGTATCAGCCTCATCGAGTAAAACAGATATGTAATGCTCCCGGCGGGAAGATACGAAGCGAGTATATTGCTCACGACAATATTGACCTGATTCACCGACAAGGCAAAAGTGGCGGGTATAAGCAGGACGAAGATTCTTTTAAGTCCGGGGTGACTGAAGGTTGTATCAAAACCGAGCGTGTATTTGTTTTTGAAAAATGCGGGGAGCTGAAATGCAAACTGAACAAAGCCTCCTGCCATTATTCCTATTGCCGCGGCCATTATGGGCTGACTGGCCCTTGATTCAAAAAATACAATGCTGAAGATAAGGGTGATATTCAGCATCGCGGGGGCAAGCGCGGGGACAAAAAAAATCTTCTTGGTGTTTAGTGCGCCCATCACCAGCGCGGCGAGGCTTATGAACAAAAGGAACGGGAACATGATCCTTGTCAACAGCACTGTCAATGAAAATTTTTCCGGCGAACTAAGGAACCCCGGGGCAATGACTGTAACGATGGCCGGAGCGATGATAATGCCTGCGAGGCAAATGATCCCGACAACAATGATGATAAAGGTGAAGGCTATTCTTATGAGCCGGTTCGCCTCTTCCTCGCCATGCTTCTGCCGGTATTCAGTCAATACGGGAATGAAAGCGGCTGACATCGAACCTTCGGCAAAAAATTCCCTCAGCAGGTTCGGGATCCTGAATGCCGCAAAAAAGGTGTCTGAAAGCCCTGTTGCGCCGAAGAACAACGCAAAGATCATGTCCCTTATAAACCCGAGTATCCGGCTTATAAAAGTCGCCGCCGACATCAGTCCGGCCGCCCTGGTTATGTTTTTCTTTTCATCCATCAGCCTTGACTTTCATGCTAATTTTCTAATATCTTAGTAACTCAACTATTTTTCGACTCAATTACTATAAACAAGGAGGGCAATCAATTGCCAGCAAAAGCAGCACCTAAAAGAAGCAAGTCCGTGCTCAAAAGGGCCCGGCAGACAGAAGTAAAGACGCTGAAAAACAAATCAGTGAAGAACCTGCTCAGGACACTTTCCAAAAATGTCAGGGAAGAGGTCGACAATAAAAACGCTGATGGCGCGAAGGCCATATTAAAGAAAGCGATCTCCGCCATTGACAACGCGGCCAGAAAAAGGATCATCCATGAAAATACCGCTGCCCGGAAAGTCTCCCAGCTCACAAGGCTCGTCAATTCCCTTTCCCCTTCTGCAGCAGCCTGACAAGCAGGACCTCAAGCACAAGCTCCGGTCTTCCTGATGATTTAATTCCCAGATCAGCTTCATGCAGGTCTTGGAAAATGCCTAAAAAATCTTCTTCCTTAAACTGGGGAAGATATTTTGAAAGCGTCCGGTAAGTGCCTTCCCTCATCTTTGCGGGCCTCCTGCCCTTGTTTAACCACAGGGAGTAAAACTGTTTGTAGTGCCAGTTCAACGTCCCCAGGATAACGGGAAGTTCGCCGCTCCGGCCTGAGAAGAAGGTCTTTAAAATCCTGAAGGCCTTTGTGCCCTGCCTTGCTATCAATGAATCGACCAGATCGAAGGTCGTATATTCCCTCATCATGCTGGTTGAGTCAATGATGTCCTTGCCGCTGATGGTCTTGTTCCCAAGAGATGTCAGCTTTTCGATCTCCATCAATAAAAGGCCAGCGTCAAATCCCACATACTCTATCAAATAATCAACCGCTTCGTCAGACAGCTTCAGTCCTTTCTGCGATGCAGCGTGCTTCAGCCATGCGGGCATGTCCCTTTCCTGGATATTCAGGGAATAAACCTTCCAGCCGACATCCAAAGACGCGGCAGGGGCTTTTTGTGAAAAGACCACCATGCAGGTTGTATCAGCAGGCCCTTTCAGATACGGCGTTAAAGCTTTTACAGCGGCGGCAGGAAACAGGTGAAAGTCTTTTATGACCACCAGCCTCCTTGAGGCCATGAATGGAAGGGTCAATGCTGCATTTAAAATTTCGGGAGGCGCTGCGGAAGGATAGAAGGCGCTGTAATTAAAGTCCACAGGGGCGGAGGCAATAACAACCTCGATGATCTTTGAAAGGGCCTCCTCAAGAAAGCAGCCTTCCTCGCTCCAGATAAAATATAGAGGGCCGGGAAGTCCGTTTTCAACTTCTTTTTGGAGCGCCTTATTTAGCATACGTCATGACGATCCTGCCTACTATCTCTTTTGCGATCTCGCTGCAAGCCTTGTCCGTGGACCTTTCCTTTTCCGCGACACTGTCACTGACTGTCCCGGTTGTCTGGAAGGTGATCTTTATCGGCGACTCCATTGTCTTAAATTCGGTGATCTTTCCCCTGTCGTTGAGCTTGATGTTGACCCGCATTGTTATTACCTGTTCCTTGATCTTATCATCGACTGCCGCGATAGCGCCAAGCTCGAAGGTCGTCACAGTCGCCTCAAGCATGGCATCACCCCCCGCACCTTTGACCTCAATGCCTTCATTTATAAACTCCTTTGAAAGGGCGTTGTGAAGCCTTTCCTCCAGCCTCGGCTCATAGGTTTTATTCTGAACGGGATTTATCGTTATGGAGTTAAACGGCAGAAGCTTGGAACCGACCATGTGGTAGCCGCAAGATGAAAGTAAGAAGTAAGAAGTGAGAAGTAAGAAGTAAAAAGCAATAGATAAAAGACCTCTCTCATTTATTTTTATTTTTCTCATTATCTAACTTCCCATTTCCTACTTCTAACTTCTTACTTATTTTAAACCACTATATTGACAAGCTTGCCTTTGACGACCACAACTTTTTTCAACGTCTTACCCTTAATATATTCCTGGACCTTCGGAGCTGAGAAGGCCTTTTCCTTAACAGCGTCATCATCAAGCCCCGCAGGTATCAGGATCTTGCCCCTCACCTTTCCGTTTACCTGTATCACAAGCTCGACCTCTTCTTCCTTTACGATCTCCTCGTCCCACACAGGCCAGGGTTCTTTCTGGATGCTCTTCTTGCCGCCGGCCTGCTCCCAGAGCTCTTCTGTAATATGCGGGGCAAAAGGAGACAGGAGCAGTAGCATCTGCTCAATACTGAACTTCAAAACACCATGGTCCTCTTTGCTCAGCGGACTAAATGCAGTGATCTCATTAATAAGCTCCATCAGCGCCGCGATAGCAGTATTAAAATGATAATCGCGTTCAATGCTGTTTGTGACCCTCTTGATGGTCTGATGTGTTTTTCGTAAAAGTGCGGAAGCCCCGGAGTTCAAAACAGGGAGAACGTTTTCTCCTTTTGCACTTTTGCTCTTTTGCACTTCTGCACTATTTTTATAAACAATCCCCCATATCCTGTTCAAAAACCTGGACGCCCCATCCACTCCCTGGTCCGACCATTCGAGGTCCCTCTCAGGCGGGGCCGCGAACATGCAGAAGACCCTCACGGTGTCAGCGCCGTATTTGTTGATCAGAAAATCCGGGTCTACGACATTGCCCTTTGACTTGGACATCTTTGCGCCGTCCTTGATTACCATCCCCTGCGTCAGGAGGCTGGTAAAGGGTTCATCGACTTTTATGAGGCCGATATCCCTTATGACCTTTGTGAAAAAGCGTGAATAAAGCAGATGAAGGACCGCGTGTTCAATCCCTCCGATGTACTGATCAACCGGCATCCAGTAAGAGAGGGCTGATTGCTGATTGCCGAGGGCTGAATTTAAATCGATCTTCTCATTCCCTCCAAGACAGTACGCGATAAAATACCACGATGAATCCACGAAGGTGTCCATCGTGTCCGTCTCTCTCCGCGCGTCTTTTCCGCACCGGGAACATTTTGTGTTTATAAAATCCTTCGACTCAGACAGCGGAGACGCGCCCTTGCCTTTAAACACAACATCCTGTGGAAGCACCACCGGCAATTCGCTTTCAGGCACCGGCACAGCGCCGCAAGTGTCGCAATAGATTATCGGGATCGGTGTCCCCCAATACCTCTGACGGGAAATGCCCCAGTCCCTCAGCTTGTAATTGACAACCTTCTTACCGAAGCCCTTTTGTTCGATATGATCGGCAATCTTCTCTCTCGCTTCTTTGCTTGACAGTCCGGAGAATTGTGCGGAGTTGATAAGAACGCCATCGTCTTCAAAGGCCTTGTCTGTCTTCTGTCTTCTGTCCTCTGTCTTCTGAGGTATTATTACCTCTTTTATTGGTAAATCATATTTCGTCGCAAAATCAAAATCCCGCTGGTCATGCGCTGGCACTGCCATGACTGCGCCTGTGCCGTATTCCATAAGAACGAAATTGGCAGCCCAGATCGGTATCTTATCCCCGGTCAGCGGATTCTCCGCGTAATGACCTGTGAAGACGCCCTCCTTTTTCTCAGGGTCGTCTGAGAGAGAGGCTATCGCCTTCAACGTCTCTTCATCTTTTACCAGCTCGGTTACCAGCGGATGCTTCTTTGCAATGCTCATGAACGTCGCGCCATAAAGCGTATCCTGTCTCGTGGTGAAGATCCTGATCTTCCTGTCCATGCCCGCGATCTTAAAATCAACCTCAACTCCCTCGCTTCGCCCGATCCAGTTGCGCTGCATGGTTACGACCTTCTCAGGCCAGCCCGTGAGAGTGTCCGCGTCTTTCAGGAGCTCCTCGGCATAACTTGTGATCTTAAAAAACCACTGCTCAAGCTCCTTCTGTATCACAACGCTGTCGCAGCGCCAGCACTTTTCATCTATGACCTGCTCATTTGCAAGGACTGTCTCGCACGAAGGACACCAGTTGACAGCGGAAGTTTTTTTATAGGCGAGCCCCCGTTCAAGCATTTTGAGGAAGAACCACTGGTTCCATCTGTAATACTCAGGCTTGCAGGTTGTGACTTCCCTCTGCCAGTCATAGCTCAGGCCTATCTTCTTTAACTGCGCCCTCATGTAGTCAATATTTTCAAAGGTCCATTTCGCGGGATGCACCCCGTGTTTTATTGCGGCGTTCTCTGCGGGCAGGCCGAATGAATCCCAGCCCATCGGGTGAAGCACGTTGAATCCGCGCATCCTCTTGTACCTGGTGATGACGTCCCCGATGGCGTAATTTCTCACGTGCCCCATGTGGATCCTGCCGGAGGGGTACGGAAACATCTCAAGGCAGTAGAACTTCGGGAGATCATCATCTTCCCTGACAGCAAACAGGTCCTCTTTCACCCAGTGTTCCTGCCGCCTGCTTTCTATGTTTTTAGGGTCATATCTTTCTTCCAAGAAACGCCTCCGCTCATGCTTTAAAATAAGTTTTGTATTGTACCATAATCAAACTGCCAGCGGCAGGACACAATGTCTGAAAGAATTCTTGCATATGCAACAATTATTGCATTCTAAAAAGTTTGTTGTTTTTAAAGTGTTATCTTCCACGCGCGGCTTTGCGTCAAGATTTGTTGCTCTTTATGGCTTTCAGTGGAAAAAGCGAAATACTCCTATCCCTTTGATTCATCGAAATAAAATTTTCAACTAAATTGTTTAGCACTTTTTTTGCTCAGTACCGGGCAGGTGTATTTCGCAGATCCGTCGCGGAGACGCGCAGAAATGAAGGTGTAAATGAGAATGATTCGAGCGATGATAATTATTTGTTGTCTGTTCGTACCGGTTGCTTATGCTCATGCAGAGGAACAGAATATAGTAATGGAAGTCGAGGGGTTAAACTGCGAGGTCTGTCCGTTAATTGTAAAAGAGTCCCTGTCAAAAATACACGGAGTAAAGGATGTCATTATGTCCCCTGAAGAAGAAAAAATAGTCCTTATTGCCGATGAGTCCGTTGCAGATAGGACGTTAATTAATACCTTGGGAAAAGCAGGGCCTTACAATGTCAGGTCCATTAAACGCTGTGACTATCAGAGGTGAACTTGAATGCGATGACCCGGCATTACACGATCATTTTACTTGCCATTATTCTTGCCCTGCCCGGATGCTCTCTGCGGCAAACCACAACCGCCGGCAAAAACGCCGCTTTTGAAGATATAAATTCCGTACCCCGCGTTACTTCGCAGGAGCTCAAGGACCGCCTCGACAAAGGCGAACCCATTCTGATTGCAGATGTCCGCTCGGTAAAAGCGTATGATACCATGCGCGTGGCAGGCGCGGTATCAATCCCTTTTAAAGAGATCGAATCCCGGCTGAATGACCTCCCCCGCGACAGGGAGATCGTCTTTTACTGAAACTGACCTGCCGAGCACATCAGCGCCCGTGCGGCGCTGCTGTTATATAAGCGCGGATTCACCCGCCTGTCTGTCTTGCACGGCGGGCTCGCGGACTGGAAGCAGGCTGGTTTCCCGGTGGAGCCGTAAAAAAATAAATTTTAAAATTCTTTCCTTCTTGCAATCCCAAATGCTTGGTGCAATAATGACTATCATGAACCAGTCAATTATAAAAAGAGGCTGTTTGCCACGAATATGCACGAATACACACGAATAAATAATGGGCAGGGACAAACAGCCATTCGCCATGCTGCTGCAAATAATTCGTGTCTATTCGTGATAATTCGTGACTAAAACAGAAAGGGGGAATTATGCAGGCAGAGGTAAAAATCGTTGAAGGCGGGCAAACAATAAAAACAGAGAAGATGAAACTTAAGAAAGTGAAAGAGTTCAGCGATGGCATTGTTCTTTATGAGAATGAAGATGGCGGGGCTGTTGTGTACTTCGGCAAAAAGAATGAATATATTTTAATCTCCATTGATATGGCTTAGGTAGCGATAAGCTTGACACACTTCTTTTTGTATGTTATTAATATAACCACAACAAGCCACGAAGGCTTTAACGGCAAAAACGCCGGAACGCTTTCGTGGTTTTTTTTATTTTTAGAGACAGGAGAAAAAATTATGTCAGAGGAATTATTGATCCTTTTAACTGCCGCGGCTTCAATCGCTTTTTTTCATACGCTTTTAGGCCCCGACCATTATATCCCGTTCATTGCTATGTCGCGTTCGGGTAAATGGTCACTGCGCAAGACAACCTGGGTCACTGTTCTGTGCGGTGTCGGCCATGTATTAAGCTCTGTTGTCTTGGGTATCCTGGGCATAATGTTCGGCCTGGCCGTATCAAAACTGCAAATCCTCGAATCGTCACGCGGCAATATAGCAACGTGGGCGCTCATCGCGTTCGGTTTAATATATTTCGTGTGGGGGATGCGGAGGGCGATGAGGCATAAATCCCATGAACACTTCCATATGCATGAAGGCGATGTTGATCATGTTCATCATCATAACCACACAACTGAACATATGCACGTCCATGAAGCAAAGTCCAAAAAAAACATGACACCCTGGGTGCTCTTTATAATTTTCATCCTCGGCCCCTGCGAGCCGTTGATACCGATGCTCATGTACCCGGCTGCAAAAAGCAGCACCTCAGCTTTATTGCTTGTCACCGGGGTATTCGGTTCAATAACGGTGCTTACCATGCTCGGGATAGTGCTGGTCTCATATTACGGAATAAACATCATCCCGTCTGAAAAACTGGAAAAATATACTCACGCAATAGCCGGGGCAATAATAAGTGTCTGCGGAGCGTCGATTCTGCTCTTCGGATTATAGGAATAATTTCATGACAGATATGGAAAAGCTTAAACACCTGCTCGAACACTGGATGGAACACAACGAAGCCCACGTAAAGACATACAGCGAATGGGCGTCAAAGGTAGATGCCATCGGAGAAAACGAGATTGCAGGAATACTCCGGCAGATCGTCGATGAGAGCAGAAAGTTGAACGATCTGTTCAAAAAGGCAAATGGAATTTTGTAAAGACAAGGGACAGGCCATGACAAAAGACTTATTTTGTTTTTGCTGCAGGGGCAAATATTGCTCTTTTCTTATCCTGACTACTGACTACTAACTACTTTTAGTTACAATCTCATAATCAACTCATACAGTCTCGGATACTCATCTTTTAAAAGCGACACATCCTCTTTCAGCAGCCTCAATCCCTCCGGCACGTATTTCAGGAAATATTTTTTCCCTTTCACTGAGAAAAGAAAGCCGTATGCGCCAAGCGCCTGCATATGCCTTTGGAGCCTGCATATAAGCAGCGTCTCCCTGAAATAGTCAGCGTCAAACTTGTCCTCGATCTTACTTATGTAATAAGCCACAAGCCGCTCCCTCAGATTGTCTTCGAGGCGGTAGTACGGGTCCCAGAGCAGTGAGGCCACGTCATAGGCTGAAGGTCCCATCCTCGCTCCCTGATAATCAATTATCCGCAAGTCACCGTTTTGCAGGACCATGATATTCTGCGACTGAAAGTCCCTGTGAATTATTGTCTTGGGGAAAGAGTCCGCCTTAAACGCAAGGCTGTTTAAGTCTTCTTCAAATTCAGGGATGTCACCGGTCTGTATATTTTTAATTCCATCGACAAATCTTTCGAGAAAATAATCCACCTCCCAGCGGAAATATTCATAATCGAAGATCCTGTTTTTAAGAAGCCGGCAATCCGCTACATAATCGGTTGCGGTAGTGTGAAGGTTCGCCAGTACATCAATTACCTTCATGTATATTTTTTCTATCTCTGGTTCTTCACGGGGGCATTTCAACCAATTATAGAGAGAGGTATCTCCGGCGTCTTCAAATACGGCATGTTTTTCGTCGGTATCTACTTCCAGCAATTCAGGGACGGGGATGAGATATTTCAGAAAGAACCGCGAGTATTCCATCTGCCGGTTAAAATCAGGGTCGTCCCTTTTACACTGCATCAGCACTGAGGACTTCTTGCCCCTTTTGATCCTGTAGTATTTCCTGTCAGAGCCGCCTGAGCCGATTATCTTTTTGCCGTCTTCAAATGACGCCGCGAGGACTTCAGGTTCAATGAGGTCAATCCTGAGATCAGGGCCGATGATGCAGTTTTCAATTAACTCACTTTCAATTCCCCCTCCACTGCCATCCGGCAGCAGGATACAATTCCTCAATGAAACGTCTTTATCAAATACATATCCCTCTTCTATCACAACATACCCCTGCGTTTCAACACTTCCGCAGCCTTTTACTGACGGGTGAACATACATCGTTTCTCCTTCAGCCTTCAATAAATTAAAAACTGTAGAGGCATATGCGGCAGGAGTTCCTATATCGCTCCAGTAGTGGCGGGGTTTATACCGGTCGCTGCTTACATCAAAAGTCCCTATCTTATGTCCGGCATTTACGGCTTTCAACCATGACTCCACAACACTCGATGCGCCGGGAGGAAGGAATTGCAGGAACTCAGGTTCATAGACGGCAATTCCAGTGAAGGCTGTTCTTTTATCCCCCTCTTTATTTAAGGGGGGGCGTGGGGGGGGTATTTTCCCAACACCCATCAAAAACCCGTTTTCATTAACTACAACATTATTAAATTCAGGACAATCATGGACAGCAAGCGTCACAAGATCTTTTGAGGAGCGATGATGGTCAAGCAGCCTTTCGAGACTTATATCAGAGAGTATGTCCGAATTGTGCACCAAGAATGTCCCTTCATTTAAAAATCCCTCTGCATTTTTTAATGCCCCGCCAGTGCCGAGAATTTGTTCTTCCGGGAAGAGAACGTAGGGGCGGGTTTCAAACCCGCCCCTACTGAGGAAATGTTTGCTGATCCACTCCTCGATCATCTCTTTCTTATGATGAAGGTTTATCCCGATCTTATTTACAGGCAATACTGAAACCCTTTCAAGAATGTATTGAAGGACCGGTTTGCCCAGGACCGGCAGCAGCGGCTTGGGAATATGATCTGTGATAGGCCGGAGTCTTTCACCAAGCCCGGCAGCAAGCATGAATATGTTGATTGTCTTGTTCATAGTGAAAAATCTTATCCACAGATGCCACAGATTTTATTAAGGACCCTGCGTGCTTTTATTTAATCTGTGCAATCTGTGAAATCTGCGGATTGATTATTTAGTAAATCAAAAAACTCCTTCGTACTTTTTTATTAAACTCCATGCACTGTTCAGTCCACCAAGCTTCCATCCGCTCAAGCGGTTTAGCGTTTTCGATATCCTTCCTGAGCCTGTCCGTGCCCGCGAGGACATCAACCGGCATCTTCTCCGCCTCATATTCATACGGAGGCTGTTTCCATTCAAAGTGTTCAGGATAAAGGTCATGTATCGCCTTGATAACCGCAACGCCTGTTTTGAATGGTTTAAATCTCTTTCTGTTTATAACGTGAATCTGCGCTCCTCCGCAGAGCTTGCCGGAATGCTTCTGGAAAGTCGGCTGGAAATACACCGGCCTGAAGATGACACCCTGGAGTTTGAATTTTCCAAGATGATTAACAAGCTGCTCAGGGTCTATGAACGGGGCCCCGAAAATTTCAAACGGCCTTGTTGTGCCGCGCCCCTCGCTTAAATTAGTGGCTTCAAGAAGGCACATGCCGGGATACACAATTGCCGTATCAGGTGTCGGCATATTGGGAGAAGGCATGACCCACGGAAGGCCTGTCTCGTCGAAATACATCTTCCGGCTCCAGCCTTTCATGGGGACAATGTGAAAACTCAGTGAGGGGTAGAATTCATTTTTCAAGTAGTTTCCTATCTCACATATCGTCATGCCGTGACGGACAGGAATCGGACGCTGTCCGACAAAAGATGAATAAGCCGTATCAAGCACCGGCCCTTCTGTAACAGCGCCGCCAAGAGGATTCGGCCTGTCGAGGATGACAACGGATTTATTCATCTCATCACATGCCTGCATACATAGCTCCATTGTCCATATGAACGTGTAATACCGCGATCCGACATCCTGCATATCAATTGCCAGCACATCAATGTCTTTCAACATTGAAGGCTCCGGTCTTCTGGTATAACTGTAGAGGCTGTATACGGACAGTCCTGTCTTTTTGTCCCTGAACCCTTTCCATTCGATCATATTGTCCTGCGTTTCTCCGCGGATTCCGTGCTGTGGGCCGAAGAGCGCCTTCACTTCAAACTTTCTGCTCTTGATAAAACAGTCCACCGCGTGTTCCAGCCTCCTGCTCACAGATGCGGGATGCACAACAAGTCCCACCCGCGCGCCTTTTAATTTCGCGGGCCAGTTTTTCTCAAATATGTCTAATCCGTTTTGCATTTTCGTTTTTAATCGAAATAATTCCTCAAAGCTCTGCTTCGGGGTTACAACAATTGTGCAACTTGTGAAGGTTGTTTGAATTATAACGGTTTGGTGAAAAAAGAGATACGCGGGATTTCTTTTCTACCAAACATCAGCAAGGGATTATTTACGGCTGTACCGCATTATATGCCCTGTCCCTTACTATACCTGAAGGGTCCTGCAATGGACCAAGCGGATTTTTCACTTCTGTTGTCTCATCTATTATCGGGGTCCCTCCCCAGAGCTTATGCACAACGGTCCCATTGACCATAACTATCAGAGATTCGAACGTCCATCCGGTTTCTTTTGTTGTCCTCTTGAAATTAAACAGGTCCAGAAAGACATTGCCATACCTTTTTCTTGTACTGTTCCTCAGACGAATTTCATAGGACCTGCAATCAGTTTTTGCCTCAATGCAGTCCTGTATCCCTTTATCAAGGTCCTCTTTTTTAATGGAGGGATTGATCATAAAGCGCTGGATAATATCCAGATGTGTCAGGATCTTAAAATTAGGCGTTGAATAAGGATCGTAACCGAGCTGTTTCAGTTCATCAACGGTGGTCTGGTAAGGAATTATCATATCGAAAGCCGTCTTGGCCTCTTCAAAGCTCCCCCACAAATGTGTCTTTGTCATCTCCTTTGTGCTGGGAAGCAATGAACTACAGCCAACCGTAATGAAGGCAAAAAAAGATATTGCTAAAAACAGCAATCCCTTCTTAAAAAAATTATTATCTGGCATTAACAAAATTATATCACATACTGGCTGACCAGTCAGCAGGGAGAAAATCTGTGCTAAAATTACGCATGACAAGCCTCTATGTCCACATCCCCTTTTGCCTGAAAAAATGCATATACTGCGATTTTGTGTCGGGTATTTATGATCCCCGGAAGGCGGACGCTTACATCGATGCGCTGAACAAAGAGATCCACAATATCCCTGAGAAAACGCATCTCTCGACCCTCTTCATTGGAGGCGGCACGCCGACAACGCTTTCTAAGAACACGTTAACAAAGCTGATCCGCCATATCTTCTCCCATTGCAGCTTCACAGAAAACTACGAAGCCACAATCGAGGCAAATCCCGGCACAGTGGATAAAGAAAAATTACAGGCGATACGTTCTGCCGGGATAAACAGGATCAGCATCGGCATTCAATCCTTTAATGATGATGAGCTTGCGCTGCTCGGCAGGATACATACCTCTGAAGAAGCCGTGCACGCAGTCCGTCTTGCAAGGGACGCGGGTTTTGAAAATATCGGGATCGATCTCATATACGGTATTCCCGGACAGGATATCGGAAGCTGGAAGAAAACACTTGAGAAAGCAGCGATGCTAAAGCCGGAGCATATTTCCACATATGAGCTGACAGTGGAGAAAGGGACGTTGTTATATGAATATCTGATGTTTCACCCTCTCCCTAACCCTCTCCCGTCAAGGGAGAGGGCATTAAAAAAAACCCGCTCACAAAGTCCCCCCTCCCCGCGCGGGAGGGGGATAGGGGGAGGGGGAAATAAGTTTACCATGCCAGAAGAAGACAAAATCATCGAGATGTATGAACACACTATCGATTATCTGGCATCCGAAGGCTATGGCCATTACGAGATATCAAATTTCGCGATGCCAGGTTTTCAATGCAGGCACAATCTGAATTACTGGGACAGGGGCGAATATTACGGGGCCGGACTGGGCGCGCATTCTTTTGTAGATGGGAACCGTTTCTATAACACCGGCGATCTTGAAGAATACCTGAAGGCCATTTCAGAAAATAAAAGTCCTGTTAAAGAGACAGAGCATATCACGGAAGACACGGCCTTGTCAGAGGCCATCTTTCTTGGATTGAGGAAAACCGGAGGGATAAACATAGAGTCTTTTTCAAAACGTTACAAAATAAATATCTTGAGCCGTTATCAAAATGAAATAGCAGCGCTGCAGGAAGCGGGGTTGATTGAAATTGTCAGTTCCGGCTGTTCATATGAAACGAACCTGAGGCTTACGAGAAAAGGGACCCCCCTGTCTAATGAGGTATTTCTAAAATTTGTATAACCAAGGGTTACATAACCTGATAAAAAAAGGTAAAATAGTAACTGCTTTATTTCATTACACACAAAGAAGGTAACTATGATAGACAAATTTGAGCCGAAATGGATTGCCTGGGAAATCACGAGGAGATGTAATCTCAGGTGCGTGCACTGCCGGTCTTCTTCCGAGATGGAGGCAAAAGGGCATCCCGATTTTTCAACAGAAGAGGCCTACAGGGTTATCGACGACATCGCGAGTTACGCCAAACCTGTTATGGTGCTTTCAGGCGGCGAGCCTTTATTGAGAAAAGATGTTTTTGATATAGCAAAGTACGGTACTTCAAAAGACCTCCGTATGTGTATGGCGACAAACGGCTCTCTTGTTACGGAGGAAGTATGCGAGGGCATGAAGGCATCCGGCATCAAGATGGTGTCGCTCAGCCTTGATGGTTCTACGGCAGAGGTACATGATAATTTCCGAAACCAGAACGGAGCATTTGCCGGAGTGATGAAGGCAACCGAACTGTTTAATAAGCACGGCATCAAGTTCCTTATTAACTCATCTTTCACAAAGCGCAATCAGCAGGAGATCCCGAAGGTCTTTAAACTCGCAAAGAAACTCGGGGCCACCGCATGGTATATGTTCATGATAGTGCCTACCGGAAGAGGAGAAGACATTATGAATGAGCTCATTTCAAAAGAAGACTATGAGGAATTGCTTGAATGGCATTATCAGATGGAAAAGAATGAGAAGGATATTCTTGTAAGGCCCACATGCGCCCCGCATTATTACAGGGTGGTACTTCAGAAACAAAAAGAAGAAGGCGAAAAAATGGAGCGCCGCACACTGAAGTTTTCAACAGGCGGCTCCAAAGGGTGTCTCGCGGGACAGCTTATCTGCCTTATCGACGTTGACGGCAATGTCCTGCCTTGCAGTTACTTCCCGAAATCAGCCGGGAACATAAGGGAGAAATCCTTCAAGGACATCTGGGAGAATTCCGAGCTGTTCAAGGACATGAGAAATTTTAAAGCCTATAAAGGCAGGTGCGGCTCCTGCGAATATGTCAATGTCTGCGGCGGCTGCCGCGCCCGCGCGTACGCTGTGACCGGAGATTATATGGAGGAGGAGCCTTTCTGCGGATACATCCCGTATAAGATAAGAAAAGCAGGAAGTGAGAAGTGAGAAGTGGGAAGTGAAACAAGAAAACGACCTAAGCAAGCGACTGTATAATTTTGCTTTAAAGATCGTTTTATTGGTAAGGACGCTCCCAAAAGAAATTGCAGCCCACGAAATCGGAAGACAATTGATCAGGTCGGGAACTTCAATTACTGCAAATTATGAAGAAGCTAAAGGAGCGTTCAGTAAAGATGATTTTACTTACAAACTGAACACAGCTTTTAAAGAGGCAAGAGAAACGAACCTCTGGTTAAGACTTTTAAATGATTCAAAAATTATGAAAGATGAGCAACTAAATGAGGTAATTAAAGAATCTGAAGAGATAAGAAACATTTTAGGGAAAGGTGTAAAAACAGCAAAGCACGGAAATAAGAATTGAGAACTTTAGGATTTATTACTTCCTACTTCCCACTTCTTACTTCTCACTTTATTTTATGGAGGAATAATGAACGATACATTTCTTAAGGCATGCCGTGGAGAAAAAACAGACTACACCCCGATATGGATCATGCGCCAGGCAGGGAGATATTTACCTGATTACCAGAAGGTCAGAGGCAAAGTTGATTTCCTGACGCTCTGCAAGACACCTGAACTTGCGGCTGAGGTGACTATCCAGCCGGTGGATATTCTGAAGGTTGACGCCGCCATCCTTTTTTCAGATATCCTTATCCCAGTTGAGGCAATGGGGATGAATCTCGAGTTTCACGAAAAGAGAGGTCCCGTCATGAGCCCGGCCATCCGTGATGAAAATACCGTAAAAAAACTCTCGGTGCCCGACCCAGAGGATAAAATGAAATTCGTTATGGACACTATACGGATTCTTCGGAAAGAGCTTGCAAATAAAGTCCCGTTGATCGGTTTTTCAGGCGCGCCGTTTACAACTGCCACGTATATGATCGAGGGAGGCACTTCAAAGAATTTCCTTAACACAAAGAGAATGATCTTCCAGTCTCCCGAATTATACGGCTCGTTGATGGACAAGATAACCGCCACAATTATCGAATACACGAAGGCCCAGGTAAAAGCCGGAGCGCAGGCCATCCAGTTGTTTGATACATGGGGAGGCATTTTCTCTCCCGCTGATTTTAAAGAATACGCATTATCATATGTCATCAGGATAATCGATGAACTCAGGAAATGGCAGGAGGCTGAAAAGCTTGAGCAGGTCCCGATCATTTATTTTGTCGGGGAAACTGCCGGGCTGCTGAAAGAAATAAAGACCTCCGGCGCCGATGTTTACGGCGTTGACTGGAGAATCAATCTTGATGACGCGATAAAACAACTCGGCAACGATGCAGTGGTCCAGGGGAATCTCGACCCGATCGCGATGTTCCTGCCGCAGCACAAGATAGAACAGCGCGTGAAAGACGTCCTCCAGAGGGCATCCTCCGCTCGCGGGCATATCTTTAATCTCGGCCACGGGGTGCTGCCTGAAACCTCGCCGGATAATGTCATCGCGCTTGTTGAGATGGTCCACCGGCTAAGCAGACAGCGATAAGGGTTTTCCCTCGGTAAAATTACCAAGTCGCCCTGTCAAAATGACCATCATTCTGTCAAAACAATTATCAGCAGTTAAGCTAAGCTTCTGAAAAATAGCAATTGCTATTTTGGCATTGATTTTGCATTTCTTTATAAAGCTAAAAGTCTTTTGCGGTAGACAAGCTAAAGAAGAGATGCTACTATTTACAACAGAAGGGATTTTCATCAAGAGTTTTCATTAGGATGCACAGATCATCTTATGCTTAAAGCTGAAATAACAGACATCGGCAGTCACTGGGACAATATTATAAATTCAATAAACGACGGCATACTGATCATTGACCGGGATTATAATATTGTTTTCGCCAACAGGGTCGCCTCTAAATTATTCGCCTTCGACAACGAGCTTCCGCGCCGGCGTTGTTATGAGTTCCTGCATAAACTCTCCGTCCCGTGCAATGAAAATTACAAATTCAAAACATGCCCCCATAAAGAAGTCACATTGTCAGGCAAGCCGGTAAGCTCAACCCTCCCTTTTGTATTGATAAGCGGGGAGAAGAAAATTTTCAGCGTCAGCGCGGCGCCTGTGAAAGACAGTAACGGCGAAGTCATACAGATCGTCAAGATCTTCCAGGACGTCACAGAGAAAAAACGCACTGAAGAAGTTTTAAAGAGGTCCGAGAAAGAGTACAGGTCACTCGTAGACAATTCGCTTGCCGGGGTGTATAAGACCAACATCAAAGGAGATGTAATTTACGCAAACAATGCGCTGGCAAAAATGCTTGAATTTGACTCCCCTGATGAAGTGATGACCAGGAGCGTGCTTACGTTTTACAAGGACATAAATGAACGCGAGAAAATAATTGAGAGTTTAAAGGTGACAGGAGGCGTCAGGACCATTGAGGTCGCGCTTCTTACAAAGACAGGCAAAACGAGGGACGTCCTGATGAGTGCGGTCCTTGAGGGGGAGACCATGTCCGGCATGATGATGGACATCACGGAGTGCAAAAAGATGGAGGCGCTGTCCCGAAACCAGGAGTTATTATTTTCTTCCATCTTTGAGGGGATGCAGGACGGCATGGTGGTTGTTGACAGAAATTTTTCAATACTCTACGCAAACAGCAGTTACAGCAGGCAGACCGGTTTCCCCTTAGATGAGATAATGGGAAAGCGCTGCTACGAAGTTTCGCATCACCGCAAGAGGCCCTGCTACATGGAGGGCGAGGAATGCAGCGTAAAGAACGCGTTTGCCACAGGGGCCGGCAACAAGATAATCCATACCCACTTCGACAAAGAAGATAACCCCGTTTATGTCGAGACCGCGGCTTATCCGATCAGGGACCTTTCAGGCAATATTACGTCAGTTGCCGAGAGGGTAAGCAACATCACTGAGAAACTGCGGCTCGATGAAGAGCTGAAGAAGCGCATGAAAGAGCTTGAGGAATTTTATGAAATGGCTGTCGGCAGGGAAATTAAAATGATAGAGTTGAAGGCGGAAGTCCAAAATCTGAAAGCAGAGCTTCAGCGATATAAACCGGCCGGCAGGACATGAAATCAAAGTTATCAATTACTGTTATTATTTTCGCTTTCCTTATTTTCACCGGTTACCTGTATTACGATTATAAGCATCACGGTGAATGGATAACAAAGCACTTGTTCTCTACGCAGAACCCCTTCGACGCTGTTTTCTTCATCCTGGTCCTTTGCGCCTTTATCGGCTCATTTATAGCAGCCTATTTTATCAATGACAGGAAGAAACTCCTCGACCAGACCAAACACTCTGAAGAACAATTGAGACATGCGGCGCGTGAATGGACAGCAACCTTTGATTCCATGCCCTACGGTGTTTTGCTGACTGACGGCGAGTGCAATATCATCAGGGCCAACCAGTACATAGCAGGATTATCAGGCGTACCTGCCAGGGACCTCGTCTTCCGTAAAAAATGCCAGGACACGGTCTGCATGAAGGACAGGTCAAACCTTTGCCATGTGCATAACGCGGCAAAGAACAAAGCCACCGGGAATTACGAGTTCTACAACCGGAAATACAATAAGTTTTTCAGCGAAAGCATTACCCCGATGCTCAATGATGAGGGGAATGTTGTTACCTATGTGCATGTCCTGGTCGATATCACCGACATGAAAGAAAAGGAATATAAACTCATCCAGTCCAAAGACGCGTTCTTTAACATGCTTAAAGACATGGACGCCACTTACAAGGAAATGAGGGCCGTCTATGACGGCCTCATCGTAACGTTCTCCAATATCCTGGATGCCAAGAGCTCGTGGACCAGGGGGCATTCAATAGAAGTTGCGCAATATGCAACGGCAATAGCCAGAGAGATGGGATTAAGCGAACTGGAGATCGAGACCCTCAGGGTGGCCGCCCTCCTGCACGATATCGGAAAGATCGGGACATACGATGTCATCCTTGATAAACCGGACACACTCACTGATGAGGAATTCTCGCTCATAAGAACACACACCATAAAAGGCGAGGAGATATTAAGGCCCATAAAAGGGCTTGATAAAATACTGCCGATCGTCAGGTCCCATCATGAAAAAGTCAACGGCGCAGGCTATCCTGACGGGCTGAAGGGAGATGAGATACCCTTTCTCGCAAGGATACTTTGCGTTGCCGATTCTTTCGACGCGATGGTGTCGGACAGGCCATACCGTCTCTCGCGCGGCAGGCAGTACGCGGTCACAGAGTTGAAACAATGCTCTGGGGAACAATTCGACCCGCATATTGTAGATGCCTTCGTAAATACAATGGAACGGGTTTCCGCCGCTTAAGCCCCAAGGGCCCAAAATCAGCCCTCCTTTTATGGTAATATAGCAAAAATAAAAACCTGTATTTGTTTGAAGAAATCTTGACTGAACTCGATCAAAAAACTATCGGCGTTGTTTTACTGAACCTCGGCGGACCCGACTCCTTGCAGGCAGTCAGGCCGTTTCTCTACAACCTTTTCTCCGACAGGGAGATCATCAGGCTCGGCCCGGCCTTTCTCCAAAAGCCTATCGCATGGCTCATCTCAACTTTGCGTTCAAAAAAGACTGAAGCCATGTACAATCAGATAGGCGGGAAGTCTCCCATTCTTGAAATCACAAAAGCACAGGCTGAGGCGCTGGAGAAGGCATTAAATGCAGAAGCTGAGAAGACAGGAAATTCAGAAGATAAGAAATCTCAACTTCTCAACCTCTCAACTTCTCAACTTCACTTCAAAGTCTACATCGGGATGCGTTACTGGCGGCCTTTCATGAAAGATACCGCAGATAAAATCATCCAGGATGGCGTTAAGCATCTTGTCGTCCTCAGTCTTTATCCGCATTACTCAAAGGCGACGACAGGTTCATCAGTAGAAGATTTCAAACAGGCAATGTCTACGCTCAACGCTCAACGCTCAACACCCGACATTCAGTACATTGAACAATGGTATGATTTCCAGCCTTACATAGAGGCCCTCGCAGAATTAATTGCAGAAGGAATGTTGAAATTCAATCCCCCCGGGGGGCCGGGGGGGGTTACACTCCTCTACAGCGCGCACAGCCTGCCGCAGTCTTTTATTGACGAAGGGGACCCGTATCTCGACCACATAAAATCCACCATTGCGGCCGTCAACTCGTTACTCGCTGACCGTTACTCGTTACCTCTGAAATGGCATCTTTCATTTCAGAGTAAAAGCGGGCCTGTCAAATGGCTTGAGCCCGCAACAGAGGAGGCCATTATTAAACTTGCCGGAGAGGGCTGTAAAAATTTACTTGTCGTGCCGATCAGTTTTGTCTCAGACCATATCGAGACACTATATGAAATAGACATTCTGTATAAAGAGCTTGCTAAAAAACATGGTATAACTCTTCAAAGATGCCGGTCGTTGAATACATCCGAAAAATTCATACTTGCGATGAAGCAGCTTGTTATGTCTAAAATACAATAGTGTCAGTGACAGTGCCAGCACGAAAAAACTGACACTGACACTAAACACTTACACAGTGTTTAGGAGAAAATCATTATGAAAAGAATAGCCATAGTCGGCGGCGGCATATCCGGGCTGACAGTCGCATACGCGCTGTTGACCAGAGCACAGAACACAGAGCACAGAACACAGATGGACATCACTGTCTTTGAATCGGACAACAGGCCCGGGGGGAAGATATGGACGGACAGAACAGACGGTTTCCTTTGCGAGAAGGGCGCAAACGGTTTTCTTGACAATAAGCCCCGCACCCTTGAATTGTGCAAGAGCCTCGGCATTGACCCTTTGAGGAGCAATGAAAATTCCAGGAAGCGGTTTCTTTTTGTTAACGGAAAACTCAATGCCCTGCCAGAGTCACCTCCCGCTTTTATAAAATCAGACCTCATTTCATGGGGCGGCAAACTCAGGATGCTGATGGAATACAACGCGCCCAAAGGGCCGGAGGATGAAACAGTAGCGGATTTTATAACCCGCCGTCTCGGAAAAGAGGCGCTTGAAAAACTCATTGATCCTATGGCGTCCGGGATTTACGCAGGCAACCCCTACAGGATGAGCATAAAGAGCTGCTTCCCCCGCATCAAGGAACTTGAGCAGGAATACGGCGGCCTTATAAAGGCTTTATTAAAGATACGCAAACAGAAGAAGCAGCAGCAAAAAGCCTCAGGCGAAAAAGTGTCGGTTGCCCCCGGGGGCACGCTCACCTCATTTTATAACGGCGCTCAGACAATGACGGACACGCTTGCGGAAAAACTTGGCGACAGGGTAAAACTCGGGGTCTCAGTTTACGGCATTGTAAAAGACAGCTCCTCATATAAACTATACACATCAAAGGACACTGTCGAAGCCGATATTGTAATTATCGCGTCCCCGGCTTACGCGGCAGCGGAGATACTAAAGGACTTTGACACGGAGATCTCAAGATTCCTTTCGGATATCCCCTACCCCCACGTATCGGTCGTCTGCCTTGGATACAAAAAAGAAAAGATCGGGCACCACTTAAACGGTTTCGGTTTCCTCATTCCACATATCGAAGGCCGGAAGATCCTCGGCACGCTCTGGGACTCAAGCATATTCCCGAACCGGGCCTCAGAGGGCCATGCCCTTCTGAGAACAATGGTCGGCGGCGCCCAGGCCCCTGAGATGGCCATGCTTGATGATGATAAGATCATAAGCCTGGTCTTTGATGAACTCAGGCCGATACTCTCCCTGAAAGCAGAACCCGACATGATAAGGGTCTACAGGTGGGAAAAGGCGATCCCGCAGTATATGCTTGGACACAGCAAAAAAATAATGCTGATCGAAAAAAGACTGAGATCATATCCGGGACTTTATCTGACAGGCAATGCCTACAGGGGGATCGGCATGAACGATTGCGTGGAGAGCGGGTACAAACTCGCGGATGAGATCATCGCTCATTTGTAGATCTGATTGAACAACTTATATGCCAGCCGCCGGTCAATATTCACAAGTGTTTTGTATTCATCAAGCGCAGAGCCTATATTGTTGAACAATACGTAGACGCTGCCGAGGTTGTAATGGGCCTGGGCAAAGTCAGGCTTGATCTTTACCGCTTTCAGGAAAGCAGTTAGCGCTTCATTTCTTAAATGCAGGCTCAGATATATCTCCCCGATATGGTTATGCACGTCCGCGTTATCAGCATCGAGCCTCACTACATTTTTAAAGGCCTCCAGCGCGAGATTGTCCGACCCTGCATTTTTGTATATAAACCCGAGGCCCAGATACGCCTCTGTAAAATCAGGGTTAAGCCGGACCGCCTGTTCGAGGGCGCGTATTGCAAATTGGATGTCGCCTGCTTCCTTGTATTCAAGGCCGAGCCTGTAGTGCGCCTCCGCGGAGTCAGGGTTTATCTTGACCGCCTCCTTGAAGGCGTCCATTGCCTCCTTATGCCTGCCTTCGCTGCTGTAGCTTATTCCAAGGACAAGCCAGTCTTCCAGAGTCTTACTGACGGCCTCTTTCTCCGCTGTCTTTTCATTCTCTGCAGCGGCAATGATCTCTTCTTTTATCCCTGTGTCATTGTCTTTTTTAACAGAAGCCTTCTCGGCGCAGGCGAATGAAATACATGAAAACGTAAAAGCGGTAATTCCGATAACCAGCCAGCTGCGGACCTTTGAATCCCTGGTCCTTACTCTTGCCATAAAAACTCGCCTCCCCCCTTCAAAGATTCAATGCAAAACTAATAGCGTTACGAACTTGAAACAGTTTTTCTTTAGATAAAGTTGTAATCAACGCTCCAATCTTTTCTTTTGAAACCGTCTGGATATGATCACAATTAACAGCACAATCGTTATGCATGCCGTTCTCTTTCGATAAGAGTACCTCGCTCGGGATGTCTCTTATGGTTGAAGTTATTGGCGCAACAGTGACTTCGCCTAAATAATCCAATATGGAATTTCTTGTTAAAATCACCACGGGGCGTTTCTTGTCAGGACTTTGAAACTTGTACCATCTCACCTCGCCCCGTTTCATTCATCCCACTCCTGCTCTGATTCCCAAACGCTAAATTCTTTTTTGCCGACAGGATGACATTCGTATCCTCTTTTATGCTTTTTTTCAAGCATATTGATATTCACTTGCTTAATAGCGTCCTTCAATGCCTTTCGAGTAAATGCAGAACGGGTTGTTTTCAGCCTCTTAACAACCCTGTCAACGGATGCTACTAATTCATCATCTAAAGTCATTTGAATTGTCCTCATGATCTCCTCCGAACAATGTGGCTATTTATAGCTATGATAACCCACATCCCTCATGGAGTCAATTGATTGATTATGCCTTCCGCATATAGCCCTGATGACTGACGAGTGCCACTACATGCCTGAAAACCAATCTTATTCTACTTTGCAATCAAGATGACACCTTTGTCATTCCGGCTTGTCCGGAATCTTTCTTTGTTTTCAGAAGGATTCCCGACGCGCTCCGCTTGCGGGAATGACAACTTAAACACTTAATGGAATTGCATATCAATGTCCAGTGGCACTCGTTCAGTTTAACGATTGTAATCTGCTTTTAAAGGTCGGCCCAATTCAGCGGCCCTGAATTGTAATCAAAAGTTCCGTCACCGTTAGTGTCTGCTTCCACCGTGTACTGAGTGGAGGAAAGCGCGGTCAGTCTGGATTTGGTGCCGGTATTTCCTGCGCACACCAGAACTCCCTGAGACGGCCAGTCGTCACCGGAATAGATTCGTAACGCAGTTGAGGTGTAGGCATCGACATAACCATAATCAGGATGATAAAAGCGCCCGCTGACAACACTCACATCTACATAATTGCTCCCATCAGACATGGTCATGCTAAAGTTCTCAATTTTAAAAACATCCGCTGTGCTGTTGTCCTTCAGCAATACATTAATAGTTGCAGTCATAGGCGAAGCATCAAAGTCGAAAGCAATGTCACCATCCGCTGTAAAGGAATCGCTGCCCGATGCTGCGCTGAGGGTGTCAAAGGAAATGCTCAGTTGCAGGAAGTCTTCAGTGTTAACGTCAACCTTGCCGGAGAAATTTGCACTGCCGGAAATCGTTACACCTTCAGAACAATAACTGCTAAAGTTCATACTGCCGGAGAAATTTCCGGTAACATCATCATAAGTTATGGTATATGACGCGTTCCCCGGACTTGCACAGTCACCTTGTATTGTTCCGGCATCAGTGGCAGAAGCGCCTGAAACAGCATCATCTGATGAGGATATCACGTCAACCTTAAGGAGTGCCTTCTCTAACGTTTGTGTCAGTCTTAACGAACGCGAGCTGCCAATTTGTCTATCATCAGACTGAAGTGATCCCAATGATAATGCACTGCCTGTGCTGCCGTTCTGATATGCGCTGGTGGATATTTCTCCAGCATTACTATTATCTATAGCGGCCTGACTTGTAGACCCGGAATACGAAATTCCGCCGCCGCTACCGCCTCCTCCACCATTATCTCCGCCGCCGCCACCGCCTCCACATGCAATTATGAGTACGGACAGTAATGCAGCGAATAATACCTCCATAATTTTGATATTGTTCTTCATGATACGTCCCCTTTCCCCGCCCGCTGTGAGCAGATAACGTTAAAGATTTATGATCGCAAGGCGATCTTCTGTGGTGGATTATGGATGAGATGTTTATGCGTTTCCTATTTCTTCTCCTCCGGTATTAACTTACACTCTACGATTTCCTTCTCTGCTGTTTCTGGTGACATCACCATCAGATGAGGTCTTCCAACAAAAATACCAACACCAACCGTGCCTTTTATGTAGTAAGTCTGTCCTGCTTTTATATCAAGGGTTACAGAGCTTTTTGACTCCGTTTGGGCCCAAAACTCTACCTCACCAGGATTTGAGAAATATGGATAGTAGCCGCCGCTATATAATGTAGTAATGGGGGTTTCACCAACTTTTATATCATATGAAACGCCCCCGCCCACAAAGCCGCTCGGTCGATATATATAAACCAATCCAACGTTATCCGGGACCATCTCGACCTTCTGGTAAACTGGGCCGAGACTGGCGCAATTTGATAACACTAACATGCCTGCCAGTAATAGAGAAATCGTCAGTAGTTTTGTAATAATTTTTGTCATTAAAGCTCTCCTTTCGTTGTTTGTGAAATACTCGGATTAATCAGTTGGGACAAACTATTTCTATCCTGATACATCTGCACTTCGATATTATCTCTTACAGCTATTAATCCATTCTTTCTAAGTTCACTGAAAGACTTGCCTTCAAAAAACAGACTGCGCGTTTTTTCAAAACCACACGTCGACGAATAAGATTTTATCACCTCCCTTCCTTTTAATACGTCCAGCTTTCCGATGACAACCAATGTGTCTTCACCTATAGGAAATCCCAAACCTGTAAGAGGACTCCAAAGAGGAAGCAACTGGGGCATATTATCTCTTCCATAAACTACGTTGTATGTATATTGGAAAGTAAGAACAGCCTCCGGTACAGGATCATTCGTTATTGTTCCGGGAAGATACTCAGCGTTGCCGTCATATATAACGTTACCCTTTAACTTAAAATCCACGTTTTCTATCGAGTTGACTTCTGGAGTAACAACCATTCTTGTCATACAGCCAATTAAAAAACAAAAACACACACTTAAAACAACATATGGTATTTTTCTTCCCATTATGCATCCTCCTTTTGCTATGAGTTTCATTATTTCTTCTTCCCAAAATGAGTTTCATAATAATCAACTACTTCTTTATATCGTGAATGGTTTTTCGGCAAGACATCAATGATCATCTTGTAACACGCTTCGGTTTCATCGTGCTTACACCATCCTATAATTTCATTTACAAGCTTATCTCTATATTGGCTTTCCGGATAATTATCAAAAAAACGTTTTGCTCTTTCCATGGACATCGTGGCAACAATTTCCTCATAATCTTTCTTATCATTGTGTTTACTGCAACCTGAGACAAACAATATGCTTATAGCCAACAAAATAAATATTGCCAGTAATCTTCTCATCTTTATGTCCTTTTAGCCTTAATGGCACCTAACTCGGAAGTTGGAAATCGAACCACTGAAACACATCAAAGTGTAAAAAACTGTTTCGCTTTACCAAACCAACCGTATGCCGAAAAAGCGTCCTGTGGCACTCGTTCATGTGCAGCGTGTGGGCTGTGTTTTAATTTTTCGGTATCTTCTTTACAGTTCCATTTCCTGCAGAAGGAAAGTCTGTAAAGTATGTATTGGCTGAATCAACTCTTATAAAATCGCAATGTCCTGATGCAAGAGTTGTCACAGTCCCTCCGTTTATTCCTACTTTTTTGACTTCATTAAATTCCGTCCAATATGCGCTTGTCGAGTCAACTACTATGTCAGTAGGGCCATTTAGCCCCGATGCAAGAGTTGTCACAGTCCCTCCGTTTATCCCTACTTTTTTGACAGTGCCACCGTTAATGTCAGTCCAATATACGCTTGTTGAATCAACACCTAAGTCCGTAGGAGAAGTCAGTCCCGATGCAAGGGTTGTTATTGCCCCTCCGTTTATCCCTGCTTTTTTGACTGTGCCACCGTTAAATTCCACCCAATATACGCTTGTTGAATCAACAGCTAAGTTCGTAGGAGAAGTCAGTCCCGATGCAAGGGTTGTTATCGCCCCTCCGTTTATCCCTACTTTTTTGACTGTGCCACCGTTAAATTCCACCCAATATACGCTTGTTGAATCAACAGCTAAGTCCCAAGGAGAGGTCAGTCCCGATGCAAGGGTTGTTATCGCCCCTCCGTTTATCCCTACTTTCTGGACTGTGCCATTGTTATATTCCGTCCAATATACGCTTGTTGAGTCAACAGCTAAGTTCGTAGGAGAAGTCAGTCCCGATGCAAGGGTTGTTATCGCCCCTCCGTTTATCCCTACTTTCTGGACTGTGCCATTGTTATATTCCGTCCAATATACGCTTGTCGAGTCAACAGCTAAGCCCCGAGGATCACCCAGCCCTGATGCAAGGATTGTAGGGGTAATGAGTGTAGAGAAAGTTTTATCACTGCCATAAAATGTACCCCCGGTGTTTTGTGTTACAAACCTGAAATGATAAGTGGTCTGACTCATAAGTCCTGTGATATCTGCTAAAGGAAATATTTCCACGTTTTGTCCATTTGCATATATCTCAGAGGCGGTAACATTACCGTATGAAGATGTTACCCCATATTCAAACCATACAGTAGTCTGATATCCGCTGTGATTAACAAAGAGTCCGTTTAATTTGGCAGAGGTATCTGTAATATCTGTGGCATCGTAAGTGATAGGAGCAGCCCCAGATATCGTGGTTGAGTCTCCACCACCTCCATCATTTCCTCCGCCTCCACCGCCTCCCGATCCACAGGCAATTAAAACAGCGGTGAGTAAAATAAGTAGTATGATTTTTCGACAAGGTGTAAATTTACACATGGCAGCCTCCCTCTATAGCTTAAAAAGATTAACTATTTATAGCTAAGTGTTCCCTGAAAAGTTTGATTATTTTCTGTATAGGTTGCATTTGGAAAAGCAAGAGTCCATACCCCGCTCGCCTGTAAATTATTTCCAATTATTGTTCCTGTTCTGTATGAATCACAACAGGGAAGTTTCCAGCTTATATTGCAAGCACTTTGATTAAAAGTAACTACCAGCCCAGCCCAAACATCCCAAGATGAAGTTTTTGTTTCAGTCATCCCATCAATTGTTTGAGTCTCAGTACCAGTTCCGGTGGTATTCCAGTCTCCTGCAATATTAGGGCACTCACCCTCAACGTAAAAATCCCATTCGTTTGGACAAGCAGTGATACCTTCCATATCCACAGCTTGCAATTTCACCGTATGCTTCCCTTGATTTAAATCGTAGTCGGGTGTGGAAGACACACTGACTCTGCTGCTGTTCTCAGGAACAATGCCTTTAAAATTAAGAGAGTTTTCGTCCAAGAACATATCAATTGAAGATATCTCTTTAATAGAAATGGAATCATCCAGCTTGAAACCTGGAATTACGGTTAATGAAATAAACGGAGTAGTTGCACGTGTCAATTCAACAGATTGTGTGCCAAAGCTCGAAAAAGTATGTTGTCCCCAATCATTAATAAATATTCCGGATGCGCTGCCATTAGAGGCGAGGTCAATCTTATTATATAGTCGGTTTCCTGTGATAAATCCGAAAGGTGCAGGAGAGGCAATTTCGACTTTAGGCATCATTTCGAGGGTGGATATGCGTTTGAAGAAATGATCATTTATATATATCTCCTGTATTGGATATATCAATCTATATTCGGTAAGATTTTTATAAACATAATTTTCAAAGTAGCCATCTTTTGTATATTCAATTTTTCTATTATCTGCATTTTCTTTGGTGTAAATCTGATCCCCCAGAATATACGGATAATTCGGATCATAAATATAAAACGTAATTGAAGCATCCGGGTTCTTTTTATATTTATATACTAAAACAGCATGGCCTGAAGCAGGATTAAAATTTATATCATTCATTGCAAGAATCTGTAGTTGATTGTTCCTTATACCTTCCATCAATTGATTCGCAATCCATTTTTTCCCATTTTTCATATCTTTTAATTTATCACGCGGAATTGTTCTGCCGTAATTTTGCGACGCTTGAACAATCGCCCTGGCTTCACACTCAGAATAATCGTTATGAAGGGATCCATTATTTTTCTTCCTATACCACAAAGCAAAATCAACCATAGCATGGCACTGGTTACTATTTTTTACCGAAAATCCGTTGTTGCTTGGAAGATAATTTTTTACCTCCTGCGAATCAGGCAAAGTTTCAACAAATTCTGCTGTAACAAATGTTGAGAAATGCCATGTCATAACCGTTATTACTCCTGTCCCCATATCATTTAACATTACTGGATCCCACGATGCCATTACAGTATCATATGTATAGCCTCCTAACATGTTTATATCTGTGACAATTTGAGAATTATATGGGAAAGATATAGTTACGGGAATAGTAAAAAGAACTCCTTCAGGGGATAAGGATACCGGAGCACTTACTTTTTTTAAATAAGATGGGATGTTAGGCTCATCTTCTGGAATACAGATACTTATGTTTGTATCTGTTGATAGTGCGCCAGCAGGAATCTCCACTTTTACCCCATGCAAAGGGCTTGAAGGATCAGTAACTTCAACTGTTCCACCTGAAGCGCCAATGGTTGCTGATGCCTCTATAGTGGTTTGTACACTATTACTGTCGCCTCCGCCATCATTATTACCGTCACCGCTGTTACTATTAGTTCCACTATCGCTCCCGCCCCCCCCACCACTTCCACATGCAATAAAGGTAGAAGAAAGAGAAATAAATAGTAATAGCACTCCGGTAATTTTTATATATTTTCTCATGGCTTCCCTGTTATATTAAACAGAAGAAGGAATATTGGAGATAGAAAAGAATCTGCATTTTCATGCTATGCCTCTTTCTGTTTAGCACAATATTGAAAAAACTGATCTTTAACTGCTGAGTTTTTTGGTTTTGCTAAAAGCCTGTTTCAGTCCCGCTTCTTTACGGACAGGTTTGAAAATTAATAAGAGCGTGGAATAAGTTTACTGTAAGCGAAGATGAAAAGACAAGAAAAAAAAGAGACTATCCCCTCTGCCCTGCAGCAAAAACATCTATCTGATCAACAAAATCCTGGAGGTCTCCGATATTGTCTTTGCTCACGGTGAAATGCTGCCATGCCTGTTTCTATAATTTTCACCTACGCCTCTTCGGTATAGATCTCAAACAGGGAGAGGCACAATGCGGCGATGAGCGGGCCGAGGATGAAGCCTAAAAAGCCGAGGAACTTTATCCCGCCAAGGACGCTGAAGAATACAAGGAGCGTGTGCAGTTTTGTCTTGCCTCCTATTATCAGGGGTTTCAGGACGCTGTCTATGCTGCTGATTATCAGGGCCCCGAAAAGCAGGAGGCCTATCCCCTTTCCCAGGCTGCCGGAGGAGATCAAAATCAAAGCCCCGGGCAGCCACACCAGGGCCGTTCCAAAGAGAGGCACAAGTGAGGTAATAGCCATCACGGTCCCCCAGAATACAGGCGAGGGCAATCCCAGCACCCAGAAGGCGATCCCGCCGAGCCCCCCCTGCGCGATGCCCACGGCAAGCTGTCCGTATACCGCGGCCACCACTGTCTCCTTGATGCGTTCAACCAATTTATTTTTTTGTCCTTCAGAAAAGGGGAGCAGTTTCTGCAGATACTCGGTAAGCGTCTCACCGTCCTTGAGAAAATAATAGATCGTCAGGCACATGATGATAAAATTGAACAGGAGGACAAATACGTTCGTAAAGACATCTGAGACGTGCCTTACAAAATATTCCCCGGCTGTCTTCAAAGTGGATACGATGCTTTCCTGGAAATTAAATTCCCCGAGTGCCTTGTATGAAGAAATCTTGTTGAGTATTTCCTGAAGCCTGGGGTATGACTGAATATTTGTAATGGTCTCAAGCCCCTTCTCCTCGATCGAGCGGTAGACACCTGTGATCTCGTCTGTGAGGGCGCCGATAATATATGAGAACGGCCCGAATATGGTAATCAAAATGACGATGAGAGTGATCAGTGAGGCGGCCCATTGACGCTTTATGTATTTGAGGACCAATTTATACAGCGGGTAAAATGTAATGCTCAGCACCATGGCCCACGCGATCGTGATCATGAAGGGGTTCAGTATCTTGTAGAAGAGATAGAAAAGGAGCAATACGATCCCGAAATAAATTACTGTAGATAAGCGCTCAGCCTGCATTTTCTAATACCTGAGCCTTTTGGAAAAGTCTTGGGTTGTCATTCCCGAGGTAGTAATCGGGAATCCAGTATTCTTTGAAATTAAAGACTTCTGGATACCCGCCTTCGCGGGTATGACGGCAAAAGCAATTTCCTCGATACTTTTGCAAGAGGCTCACCTTTCTTTTTCAATTTCAATCAGCATTTTACATTCAGCAATGTCCATTTTACAACACTATCTCAAAATGCGGCCCGGCAAATTCCCGGTGATCCTGCCTTCGGAATAAACTGGCACGCCGTTTACAAACACATGATGGATGCCCTCCGGCTTCTGAAATGGATCGTTAAATTCCGCAGTGTCATTTACTTTATCAGGATCGAAAACGACAATATCAGCAAAGTGGTCTTTGGCGATGACGCCCCGGTTTTCAATGCGAAAGGTTTTCGCAGGCAATCCTGTCATCTTATAAACCGCCTCGCTCAAAGTTAAGAGCCCTAACTCTCTTGCGTACCTTCCGAGTACTCTCGGGCAACTGCCGAAGCCACGTGGATGAGGCTTTCCTTTTGCGGTGATTCCATCGAAACTCCTTGAGCTGCTGTCAGTGCCTATCATGGTGTACGGCTGTTTTAATATCTCTTTCAGGTTCTCTTCATTCATTGAAAAGAATATCGCCCCAACCTGCAATTCCTCTTCAACAAGGACATCGAAGACCAATTCAAGCGGCTGCTTGCCCGCAGACGAGCTGATGTCCGAGATGCTCCTGCCCTCCATCCATTTGTTTTTCGCAAGGTTCAGGGACGAGATCACTATATTGTCCCAGCAGGACGCCTCAGGATGTTCTTTGAGAATGTCTCCGGCAAGCCTTTGTCTTTCATTCTTCAATCTTTCGATCTCCCTTTTGCGTCCTCCCTCAAATGCCCAGGCCGGCAGGACCGCGTCGAGGTCCGTGCTTCCCGCAATATAAGGATACCTGTCGCATGTTAAGGGGATATCATTTTCATGAGCGTAATTAATTTTTTCAAAAACCTCTTTCAGCTTCCACCAGTTCTTTTCGCCACCTGTTTTTAAGTGAGATATGTGGGGGTGTATCCCGGATTCGCGGGCTATTGTTATCACCTCGTCAACCGCCTCAAGAAGCAAGTCTCCCTCGCTTCTCATATGGGTCGCGTAGATCCCGTTGCTTCTCACGGCCTCCCGCGCGAGGTCGATTATTTCCAGGACGTCGGAATAGATCCCCGGAGGATATATGAGCCCCGTGGACAGGCCTTTTGCTCCGGCAGCCATTGCGTCCCTGAGGAGTGCGATCATCTCTTTCATCTGGGTTTCCGAAAGAGGTTTGTCAGTATATCCCGCAACAGACGCGCGGATATTGCCGTGGCCTGTAAGGGTGATGAAATTAGTGGCGAACCTTCTTTTCTCTAAGAGCGCGAAGTATTCGGGGAAGGCGCTCCACCTGTCTTTAATATTTAATTCGTCAAGGTCCTTTTCTCTCTGTTCCCGCGCAGCGCCGTAAAGGGGGGCCGCCGACATCCCGCAGTTGCCGTTTATCTCAGTCGTAATCCCCTGGCTGATCTTCCCCTCAGCCCTTCCGTCCGCAAGCAGTGTGAATTCGGAATGCGCGTGCGCGTCAATGAATCCCGGACAGACAACAAGGCCTTTCGCGCTGATAACTTTATCCGCTGAAATATTTGAAAGCTCGCCAATTTCCTTTATGCGGCCGCCTTCAATAGCAATGTCCGATCTAAAAGGGGCACTATTGTCTCTTGCGCCGTCAATAACGAATCCGTCTTTTATCAAATAATCAATGGTCATTTGTTGCCTTCAGCAAACTTCAATCAGGGGACATGCCTATCCGGTAAATATTAACATTTTGTCGAAATAGATTCTGCCTCGTCGGGATGATTGATTAACCTATAAAAAGCAGTTAACCACAGAGACACAGAGGCACCGGGTTGAAAAATAAGAGAAAGAACCAAGACGCATCGTTCACCGTGGGGGTGACACAAGTTTTTACGGATTGCTTTTATTTTCTCAGTGTCTCCGTGCCTCAGTGGTAAATATCAAAAAAATGATTGACAGCAAGACATCTCTTTTGTTAGGCTACGTTTCACTAACTGGGCTGGCATTACTTCTCGAATTCATTTACTAAATAACGTCACAACTCATAATTAAGGGCAGATTGCCTGTTGTTAACTTTTTTTATTATTAAGGAGGGGTATCATGAAAAGAAGTAAGCAGTTGAGCAAAGGTCTATTTTTTATTTTATTTGCATGCAGCCTGATTTTAGGCCTCGGAGCTTGTGGAGGAGGGGGCGGGGGCGGTTCTTCCGATGGCGGAGGGCCTGTGAGTCAGACTGCCACAGGAACTATCAGCGGAACTGTAAGCGGAACAACTGTAATAGCTGTAAACGATAACGGGGACATAGTTGCCAGCGATGACACCATGGGGAAGACACCTGATGCAAATGGTAAATATTCATTCACACTCACAGGTATTCCTGCCGGAGTAAGCGTACGCGTTTATCTAATAACCGGGGGCGGTGCATTCCCTATGTACTTTGACAGTAATAATGACGGCGCACCTGACACAAATGTTTTCTCTTTATCATCTACGGTCAATATCAACCTCGGATTTGTAGATGTTCATGTGGAAGGACAAGACGGAAAGGCCATCCCGGAAAATGACCCGACCGATACTTCCGGCGTAAGCGGCAAGGCGGAAAATACAAATATTCCTGACAGCATTACTAATCCGACACCTCCGAGCGGTTCTTCTTTAAATGATTTAATAACCGGCGGACTCAATGCATTAAATAGCGGATGGATGAGCAAGGCCAATAATTATTTCAAGTCTGCGGTTGCCAAGCTTGACGGCAGTGAGTCTCCGAATGACGCAGATACTGCAAGGTTCTTCTATGCAGCCACAAGGATAATCGCGCTCGGCTTTGACATTACCTCTGACGGCAATTCAGGCGACATGAACAGGGCCGGAGATATCCTGGACAGATTCGGGTGTGATGCTGACGATTCAAAGCGCGCAAACGTGAGGGCCGTTGTTTGTCCTGCCCGTGGATCACTGCCAAATAATTCGCCATCAACTACCGACCTCAAGAGCTTTTCAGACAACTTGATAAGACCTGAGATTGAAGGAGCGATTGCCAATCTCGGCAGCGTATCATCAGCTTTCAATAAGGTAAGCGCCTTTGATAACGAAAGTTCCGAATTTGACTATGGAGATGTTTTACTCCTCAGGGCGGGGCTAAAAGGCGAGCTTGCAAACATGGACATCAGTAAAGCATATCATCAGGAAGCTGACATCGATCTTGAGTTGAATGATATAAACAACACCATTCAGAAATTTCTTAACAATCATCCCGCCTTTCTGACCCTCCCGGACGTCAACAGGCTCAGCGCAGCCAAGACAGAGTTGACCGGAGCTCTGGATGACCTGAGAGACGCCATTAATTCTGTGAAGGCAGAAACAGACAATCAGGCAGATGACCTGATCACACTTGGGGACTGGACACTTGATGAAATAAATCAGGCATTGGCTGATGTTGCGGACATGAAGGCGTCTCTAAGCGGAGCCACCATGATGCTGGATAATAATCCCAGCAATCCCGGGGATGAATTTACACTTAACATGAGTAAATTTTTTGAAGGGCCGAATCTCAGAAGTTATCTTCCAATCTTTGCAGATAATACTGATAATACTCCCGGTATGTTCCCCCTTGGTGCTCTAACGCTTGGTGGAATTTTACCTAATGCGACAACGGACATAAATATTAATGAAGATTTGGATGTAAACGGCACCCCTGATATTCTTGAGTAACAAGGAATAAAAACGGGCGTCCGGTTTCTTTCCGGGCGCCTGTTTTTATTATAATATGAACCGTCCTTTTATAGTAAGAGCCCTCATTGTATCCACACTAATTTTCTTTTCCGGTTTTATTATCTTGAATCTGCTACAAAAAAGAGCTACTGTTTCTACTGCAATAACAGATAAAGACTTTTCCACTCCTCTGAATATAACGGGGCTGTCTCAAAGTATTCATGACTACAACGGCAGACTTCTGGCAAAGATTGAGGCGGACGGATTTAAGGTGAACCCACGAAGATTCTATGTCTTTAACGTAAAATCCATTAATGAAGTTACTATAACTAATGCCAGGATAGAATTGTATGTTTACGAAAAGGAACAGACCCCTGAGGTTGATCTTATTTCTCTCAGCGAGAGCATTTTGCCGCATAGCAATACAGGTGGATCATCAAAAGAGTTTGGCCGTATCACCAGGGGAATGATAAATAAAATGAGTATTGAGGTGTACAAGAATGGAAAAATATCAATGTCGGCAAGGGCTGGTCAGGGAGTCATCGATTTCAGGAAGAGGGTAACGAAGATGAAAGATGTCTCTATCGAAGACGCATCCACCCAAAAGGTCATTAAAAGCAATGCTGTCATATGGGACAACAAGGAAAAGGTTTTTATAATTCCAGGGGATTATATAGCCATAACCCCAAAAGGAAGCGCTAAAGGCAATGGCTTAAAGATTGATTTAAATTTTAACATGCGCCGGATTTCTTAACGCCGTTTAAAAATGTTGCCCCTTTGCGTATTTTCTTTGCAGATGCACTTCGGAAGCGGACCCACTTACATCTTGCGAATCTTTCTCCTGATTTTTAACTGGGGATACAACAAGCGTTGTTTGTGTGAGGTAGGAATTGATCCCTTGGGCAATTGCCTCTGCAAGCTTGTCTTTGTAGTGGTCTTTTGAGAGCCTCTTTTCTTCTTCCCGGTTGCTGATAAAGGATATCTCAACAAGGATTGACGGCATCTCGGCCCCCACAAGAACGTAGAAGAAGGCATACTTCACGCCGTGGTCCTCAACTTTGCCGTAATCTGCTTTCAGGGCATTGACCATCGCGTTTTGCACGCTCGATGCGAGCTTCATTGACTCTTCGTTCTTGTTTTTCCGGGCAAGGTCCTGAAGGATCATCTGCAGGTCGCCCTGCATCTTCTCCATCTTCCTGAACGTGATCTTGTTCTCTCTCGCAGCCACCCTCATGGCTTCCGCGTCATTGGTCCAGTTGAGAAAATACGTTTCTATTCCCTTTGCGTTTTTTCGCGGGCTCGCATTAGCGTGAACGGAAATAAACAGGTCGGCCTTTTTGGAATTCGCTATCTCGGTCCTCTCGTTAAGCGGGATAAAGACGTCTTTGTCACGTGTGTAAATCACTTCGACCCCCTGTTTAGAGGCAAGGATGTCCCCGAGTTTTTTCCCGACGTCAAGCACAATGTTTTTTTCCATCAGTCCTGTCGGCCCGATGGCCCCGGGATCGTCGCCGCCGTGACCGGGATCAATTACAATTGTCTTGACTGCCTGGATATCAGATCCGGAAATATCTTCTTCCGATTCAGCAGGAGGCGCGGTTTGTTTCTGGTCGTACACGTCGATTACAAGCCTGTGCGGATTATCAAGCACAAACGCGTAAAAGCTTTCCAGCTTTTGTACGTCAAGCACTATCCTTACAGTGCTCCTGTCGAACTGGGCGATCCGGATCTGTTTTAAAATACCGTTTTCCACCGGCAATGAAGGCGCGGACTTTTCCTGGAGCATACAATTTTTCAGATCGAAATACAGGCGGTCGGGATTGATAATGCGGTTTTGAGTAAACTCTATTGCCTTGCCTGTTTCAACGATGACCCTTGTATGGTTTTTATAGGATTTTGTGCGGACCCCATTGACCGGGGTAAGCCTTGCTGCGGAAGCATAACTGACAAAAACAATAAACAGTAAAGGCGCTATTAAAGCCTTTTTCATGTAATATTTTTAAAATAAAAATGTTCCAATGTCAATACAACTCAGTATTAAATATTATATTTTCTCCTAAGACTGTAAACTGACGGCCTGCTGATACCGAGGATCCTTGCTACTTTTGAAATATTATTATTGCAGTGCTTCATGGCTTCTACAATTTTCTGTTTCTCGATAGCGCTCCTTACGTCTTTCAGTGACGCGACTTCATCCATCTTTATAGAGAGAGATTCCAGATCCAGATCACTGACTGTTACAGAAGGTTCAGTAGACATCACTACCGCCCTTCTGACCTTATTGATAATTTCCCTGACATTTCCGGGCCAATTGTAGCTTTTAATGGCCTCAATTGCCTCAAGCGAAAATGTTTTGGATAAATTCATCTCCTTGGAAAATTTATTAAGAAAATATCTGGCAAGTATGACTTTGTCTTCGCCCCTGTCCCTGACAGGAGGGAGATTTATATTAAATACGTCCAGCCTGTAGAAAAGGTCCTTCCTGAAAGTCCCTTTGGCTATAGCCGACTTAAGGTCATTATTGGTTGCCGCGATGAGTCTGACGTCTATCCTCACCCCGCCGTTCGATCCGATCTTTTCCACGATCCTGTCTTCAAGAAATCTCAGGAGTTTTGATTGCAGGTTCATCGAGAGCTGTCCGATCTCATCAAGGAAGATAGTGCCTCCGTCCGCGTATTCGAATTTCCCGGCTTTTTGCTTGACCGCCCCCGTGAATGAACCTTTTTCATGACCGAACAGCTCCGCCTCTAAAAGGTTCTCCGGGATGGCCGCGCAATTTATTGCAACAAACGGCTTGCTCCTTCTCTGGCTCCTCTCATGGATAGCCATTGCAGTGAGTTCTTTCCCTGTCCCGCTCTCTCCTGTGATAAGCACCGGGATATCGGTGGGGGCCACTTTTCTGATCATGGAAAAAACATTCAGTATGCTCTGGCTGGACCCGACAAATTCCTCGTTGATATCAAGGTTTTTTCCAACCTTTAAAACCTCCACATCGACAAAACTAAGGACCTTATATATGTCTTCGACGGTAAACGCATCGCTTTTCATGGCGAGCCTTTTAATGAATGATTCTTTTTCATGCTCTACGATATAATCCTGGGAATAAAAATTCAGGCTCCAGCCGCAGTTGTCGCATCTTCTTTTTTTCTGGGTGTTCTTTTTCCCGCAATAGGGGCATGAGAGGTCATCTGTTAAATTTTCTTTTATGTAATCCCAGAGTTTTAACTTGGCGTCTCTGTTTAAATTGAAAAACCGTGTTGCCATGCCGTTATTATCAGAACGCAATATTTCACCCAAGATTTCAAATTCACCATGCCTTGGCAATTCGTACCTCAAGCCGACAATTTTGTTGTTGTTGTCCGATGGGGTAAAATTAATGAACCCCCCGCCAAGACTCAGTGAGGTAAACTTACTTTCTCTTTCTGTAACTCCCTTATTAGCATCAGTTCCCGCTATAACATACACCGGCAAATCAACATTGCATCTTACATCTAATCTTGCCATAACCTCACCAGCTCCCTCTTAATGCCTTAACTGTTTGTTTTAAAATAAAAAAAGCCTGTTTAAGGCTAACATAATAAAAATATTATTGTCAACATTTTTTACGTTTTTTCTGAAATAAAATCGTTACATGGATTTTCGGATTTCAATTAGCATTTTCCTTGCCAGTCATCTTTACAAGGTACACCCTGTATGATAGACTATTGCATGACTAAAAAGAGATTTGTCTGGGCCCTGTCAGTGTTCCTGGTCGCAGGTTTTTTTATAGTATCAAGCTATTACAAAGATCAACGTATCAAAATACAGCCTTCTTTCCACACCTCCACTATGCATGACCTTCATCTCGCACACAGGGAAAACAATGAAGTTAAGTGGGAGCTTTCTGCCGCGGAAGCGGTCTTCCCGATCGGGGGGAAAGAGGTATTCCTTAAGTCGTTAGGCCTGAAAATTAAGGAGCCCTCCGGCATTTATCTTGAAAGCGCAAGCGCTATTTATGAAATCGAGGGGAGAAATGTTACACTCAATAAGCCGGTGGAGCTGAACATGAAAGACGCGAAATTTACGACCGACTCGCTGAAATGGAACAGCGTGGATGGATTAATAACCACCGCAGATGACGTAAAGCTCATTGGTAAAAACTTTACTATCGAGGGAACAGGCCTCTCGGCAAAAACAGAACAACAGTATATAAGGATTTTAAAAAATGTCAAAGCTGTTTTTAATCTTTAATATCGTATTAACAACCTTGACAATGTATCTTACAGATGCCTCAGCTGTTCTCATGGAAAAGGCTGAAAAAAAACCTGTTGTGATAACATCTCAAACCCTTACCGCTGACAGCAAGAGCAATACAGCGGTTTTTGAAGGCTCTGTAGTGGCAAAGACTAATGATATAACAATTTATTCCGATAAGATGACTGTCTTTTATAATAATACTGAAAGCAAGATCAACAGGATAGAAGCCTCCGGGAATGTAAGAGTGATTAAAAAAGAACGGGCGATATTTTCCGATGAGGCGGTTTATCTTGAAGAGGAGAAAAAAATTATTTTCAAGGGCAATCCTAAAGCCGTCGAAGGTGAGAACATTATCACGGGAACGGAAATAATATTTTTCCTGAAAGACGACCGCGCCGTTGTTGAAGGGAGCAAGGTGATCCTGCAAAACAAACAGGGGTTGAAATAATGCATTCTCTCGACATATCGGGGTTGAAGAAGAGTTATAACAAAAAACCGGTTGTGTCCGACATCAGTCTGACTATTAATTCAGGAGAGGTTGTAGGGCTTCTCGGCCCAAACGGGGCGGGAAAGACCACCACGTTCTATATGATCCTCGGCATGATAATTCCCGACTCGGGCACAATTCATCTTGACGGTGAAAATCTCAACAACTCGCCCATGTACAAGCGGGCCAGAAAGGGGATCGGCTACCTTCCGCAAGAGGCCTCCATTTTCAGAAAATTAAAAGTAGAGGACAATATAAAAGCTGTTTTAGAGATAACGGAAAACCACGACAACAACAAAAAGGAAAAGCTGAAAAAAATCCTTGATGAGTTCAACCTTAACTCTTTTGCCGGGAGGTTCGGTTACCAGTTGTCCGGCGGAGAACGCCGTAAAGTGGAAATAGCGAGGGCCATAGCGGTGGACCCAGTGTTTATTCTTCTTGATGAACCTTTCGCAGGGATAGACCCTCTTGCGGTAAATGAATTAAAAAAGACCCTCAGGCAGCTTACAGAAAAAGGGATCGGACTTATAATCACAGACCACAATGTGCGCGAGACACTGTCAATAACAGACAGGGCGTATATAATAAGCGACGGGCGCATCCTTGCGCACGGATCGCCGGATGAACTGATCTCAAATGAACTTGTAAAGAAAAGCTACCTCGGAGAGGAGTTCAGGTTATAATGGCACAGGAACAGAGACTCGAACTAAGACTTTCCCAGAAATTGATCCTCACGCCGCAGTTGCAGCAGTCAATCAAGCTACTGCAGCTCCCCCTGCTTGAACTTACGCAGGACATAAATCAGGAGCTCATGAACAATCCTCTTCTTGAAGAGACAATCGAAGCCGAGAGAGATTCGGAAGTAAAAAACGAGACATCCGGGACGGCCTCGGAAGAGGAAACATTTCGTGAACCGTCAGACGATGTGGAAACCCCGCTTGAGAAAATATTCGGGTTTACTTCCGACAGCTACTTTGAAGAAAGAGAGACCGACGGCAGGGACCTCGGGTATTTTAACGACAACACGGAAGACGTCCAATCTCCCCTTGAACGCAACAGGAAAAAAGCGGACCTGTACGAACACCTCCTCTGGCAGCTGAGGCTTGCTTATGTCCCGGAAAAGACCGGCAAGGTCGCCGAGATAATTATCAATAACCTGGACGAAGACGGCTACTTGCAGGCCTCCATCGACGAGATCGCGGAGGCCGCGGAAGCAGACGCGGACACCGTTGAAAAAGCCCTCACGTTCGTCCAGAAACTTGACCCCTCAGGCGTGGGCGCGCGCGATCTTCGGGAGTGCCTGCTTTTGCAACTGGAACTGTTGCAGCTTAAGGGGACCCTTGTAGAAAATATTCTCCGCGACGGCTTCAATGAACTTGAAGGGAAGAAATACAAACAGCTTGCTGCGAAATTCAGTGTGACGATTGATGACGTACTCGCGGCAGTCAAAATCATAGAGGGGCTTGAGCCGAGGCCGGGCAGGAATTATTCAAGCGATGAACCTGTTCATATCATCCCTGATGTGTACATAGAAGAATCCGACGGGAAACTGCTTATAACCCTGAACGATGAGGGCATCCCGAAGCTCAGGCTGTCAAATTACTACAAAAAACTCCTTGCAAATAAAAAAACATTAGGGCCGGAGGAAAAGCAATTCCTCGAAGAGAAACTGCGCTCCGCGGTCTGGTTATTGAAGAGCCTGGACCAGAGGAACAAGACAATTTACAGGGTAACTGAAAGTATATTGAAATTCCAGGAAGATTTCTTCGCAAAGGGTTTTAAATATCTTAAGCCTCTCAACCTGAAAGATATTGCCGAAGATTTAGGGATGCACGAAAGCACGATAAGCAGGGTAACATCAAACAAGTATATTCAATGCCCGCAGGGGCTTCTGAGCTTCAGGTTTTTCTTCAGCAACGCGGTCCACTCGGACACCGGGGACATCTCCTCGTCAACCGTCAAGGACATGATAAAAAAGATCGTCTCCGAAGAAGACTCCATGAAACCGCTCAACGATAAACAGATTGTTGATATACTTAAAGACAAAGGAATAAACGTGGCCCGCAGGACCACTGCTAAATACAGGGAGGAACTAAAGATCCCTTCACATATTAAGCGCAAAAAATGGTTTTGAGATTGTTATTGTTGTTAGCTCATATAATATGAACCACAGAGGTCACAGAGAAATACTTTATACTATTTACATTTTGTTAAATATTTTCTCTGTGTTCTCTGTGGCTTAATTTTTACAATACTACCCAATAAGGAGGAGCATATGAATATTATTATCAATTGCAAGCACATGGAGCTCACACCGACCATCAAAGACTACACAGAGGAGAAGATAGGCAAGTTTGAAAAATATATAAGCAATATTACGGAAGCGATCGTCACCCTGAGCGTTGAGAAATACAGGCACAGGGCGGAGGTGCTCCTGAAGGTCAACGGCCTGATGATACAGGCGGAGAGCATTACCGCCGAGATGTATTCATCGATCGACGAGGTAGTGGACAAGCTCGAACGCCAGATAAAGAAATACAAGGAGAAGATCGCCTCCCACAGGAAAGGCAAGACCAAATCGGAGCCACTTCCGAAAGCTGAAAAGACCACGCCGCTCATTATAAAAAAGAAGGCCTTTGACATAAAGCCCATGGCTATAGAAGAGGCCGCCATGCAGATGGACCTTCTGGACAAGGTCTTTTTCGTCTTCACAAATGCCTCATCAGGAGACATTAACGTTTTATACAAGAGAAAAGACGGGAACTTCGGACTCATCGAACCGGTAAAGTGAAAGCTGAAAAAGACCATCAGGTATACACCGTCTTCCTTACCGGGCTTGCGGGTTCCGGGATAAGCATAGCCCTGCGCGCCTTTGAGGACGGCGGATTTTTCTGTGTGGACAACCTTCCCACCACGCTTATTGAGTCCTTTATCTCTTTGTGTAAGAAGACCCCCTCGATATCAAAGATCGCAATAGGGGTCGATATCAGGGAGCGGAAGTTCCTGACAGATTTCTCAGACACGCTCGCGGTCCTGAGAAAGACACAGAAGCTGGAGATCATATTTCTTGAGGCATCGGAAGATGTCCTCATCAGGAGGTTTAAAGAGACCAGGAGGCCCCATCCCCTCGGTTATAAAAATCTGAAAAACTCCCTCCGCAAGGAGGCCCAGCTTCTGCAGCCGATACGCGATGCCGCCGATAAAGTCATTGATACCTCCAATCTCAGCCCTCATCAACTGCGCAAGCTGATAACGAAGTCCTTTCTCACAAGGGAGCCGTCCGGGATGAGCGTCGGCCTTGTCTCATTCGGGTACAAATACGGCATCCCGCTTGAGGCCGACCTCCTGTTTGATGTCAGGTTCCTGCCGAACCCTTATTTTGTGCCGGAACTGAAACCATTGCCCGGCACTTCGCCTAAGGTAAAACAATTTGTGCTCTCGCAGGAAGCCACTAAGGATTTTCTTGACAGGCTGAATGCCTTCCTCGAACACGTTATCCCCCTTTACAAGCAGGAAGGGAAAAGCTATCTCACTATCGGCATCGGATGCACAGGCGGCAGGCACCGCTCACCTGTCATCGCCGAGGAGATCAAAAAACATTTCCGGAAGAAGAAATTGAATGTCTCCGTGGCCCACAGAGACATTCAATCAACATGACAATATCCAGACACCCCGCGCCTTTCTCGTCCTTTAAGGACCCAAATAATTTTCAACGCCTTCGCAGAGTATTTGAAGAGGCAGGCTATTGCAATGCAACCGTCCTTGAAAAGCTCGGCGTCAGGGATTTCCCGTCTATACGGGGAAGCGATGTATCTTTATTATTGAGCAAGACCGGAGGCGGCTCTCCACTGGACACCCTCATCCGGTTGTTCCTGATCGAAGTGCCGTGTGATGTTGAAAGCGTGAAGCAGGCTTTTCAGCCGCTGAAGCCTGAAGCATTGGCTGAGGCAGGGCTTATCCGGACCACCGGGACATCGGCGGAGGCGGCTATTAAATTACTGCCGCACAATGACCTTTTCATAGCATTCGATCAGACACGGATGCTGCAAACCGGGCACAGGCAGAATTATGTCATGGGCATTGGAAGCAGCACCCTGACCCTGTCAAATCTCACTATCAGGAAACATTCGCGGCAGACCCTTGACCTCGGGGCGGGCTGCGGAATTCACGCCTTCACGGCCGCAAAGCACAGTGAACGTGTCATCGCGGTAGACCTGAATCCACGCGCTGTCCAGATCGCGTCATTCAATGCGAGGCTCAATGGATTGTCAAACGTTGAGTGTCTTGAAGGCGACCTTTTTGCGCCGGTCAAAGGGCAGAAGTTCGATCTCGTGATAACAAACCCGCCGTTCGTCATCTCACCGGAGACCCGCTACATCTACCGCGACGGGGGACTGGAAGCCGATCAGCTCTGCCGGAAGATCGTAAGAGAGGTCCCTCAGTATCTCAACGAGGGCGGATATTGCCAGATACTCTGTAACTGGATAGAGCCGCACGGGCAGGAATGGCACGAACACATGAAGGGCTGGTTCGAGGGCACAGGCTGTGACGTGTGGGTGATGCGCTCAGAGACACGCGATGCAGCGGCTTACGCGAACACGTGGATTCGCCACACGGAGAAAGATGACACGGAACACTTTGCCGAACGCTTTGAAAAATGGATGGCATACTATGAACAGTTGGGCGTGAGTTCAGTAGGCGCAGGCCTGATCACAATGCGCCTTTCAAGTAACCATGCGAACTGGTACCGCGCTGACGATGCGCCTGAAAAAATGTTAGGGCCTTGCGGAGAATATGTCATGCGGGGCTTTGAGCTTCGCGATTTTCTGGAGACAGTAAAAGATGACTCGATTCTGCTGAATACGCGCCTGCGTGTTTCCCCTGACGCCCGCATAATCCGGCAAAGCGCGCCATCCGCTGAAGGATGGATAGATGAAACGATCCGCCTGCACCTCGCGCGCGGCTTTGAGTATTCTGGAGACATCGACCCGTTCATCGCAAACATGGTCGTCAAATGCAACGGCCGCAGGGCGCTGAAAGACCTTCTGAATGAAATGGCAAGGTCCATCGGGACGGACAAGGCAAACATCACCCCCGCCTTCTGCAATATAGTAAGGGGCCTCATCGAACGCGGCTTCCTCCTGCCTCAGTAATTAAAATCCAAACAAACATTCCGGTTATTTCAGGATTGTATGTCATTTTCTGTAAAGATTATCCAGCGGGCTTTTCGGAATGTTCGACATCTCCCTCAGCACATGCGTGTAAATCATTGTGGTCTCGACATGCTTATGACCCAGCAGTTCCTGCAATTCCCTGATATTGGTCCCTGTCATCAAAAGGTGCG
>JACRMS010000040.1 GCA_016214845.1 Nitrospirota bacterium
GATCGTCAGTGAACTTCTTGTGAATTTGAGCCATAATCTAAAGCCTCCTTTTTGAGTTTTAGATTACAGCTTATCGAGGGTGTGCACTTTTAAATTTTAAATCTGCTCAAAAGTGTGCACTTTTAATTCTTAATTGACATGACAGCTTTTTTGCTTGAAAATCACCTCGCGCGTAGTTATGATATGGCTATACGGATTCATTCTCAGTCGATTCAGACGAATATGGAATTAGAAAATATAATAAGCGGCTGCATTGAAATGGAGGGCGCTGTTGCATCCATATACAGCACTTTCGCGCGTTTATTTCCTGAGGAGAGATCTTTCTGGGAAGACCTGGTAAGGGATGAACTGGAGCATCAGCTCTGGCTGACAGACCCCTCTCTCATTGAGGCGATCGACTTATTGCCGTCAAAAGATCTGCTGCCGTCAAATGAACTTATCGAAAACAGTCTTAAATTCGCCGGCACCACTGCCAGACAAATTAATTTCAGCTCCCTGACCCTTGAGGCCGCCCTGAAGATAGCGCTGCACCTTGAGGAATCGATGGTTGAGATATTTGCAAATGAATTGACCGCAAACCTGTTCGCCTGCGATTACGCAACACTGAGCGAAAAGATACTCTCGGCTGAAAAGATCCACATAGATAAAATAGAAGACCTTATGATCAGAAAAGGTTTCATGCAGCTGTCCTGAATCATCACCCCCTATGAGTGGAAAGAGCTTTTCCCTGATACCATTTCCATCGACCGGGACCCGGCCCGGATATAAGATCAACGGCAGCATATACCGGCGGGACAATGCGCTTACCGTCAGCTATTCTTTAACCGGCCCTCTCTCTGAATGCGTGGTCCCTGTGCCCGCGAATATCCCAATCCGTAAAAACGCGCTTTGGAAGGAAACGTGTTTCGAGCTTTTTCTGGGCTTGAAAAATTCAGGGCAATACTGGGAATTCAACCTCTCGCCTGCCTGTCACTGGAATGTCTACCGCTTCAAAGATTACCGGCAGGATATGCAGGATGAACCAGCCTTTGTTTCGCTCCTTTTTAACGTACGGAAGCAAGTTGACGGTTTATCGCTTTCTCTTGAGATCGATTTAAACAAGATAGTCCATGCAGATCAGGTATTGGATGCCGGCGTCAGCGCAGTCATTAAATCAATAGATGGTGGTGTTACTTACTGGGCGTTAACCCATCCCGGCTCGCAGGCCGACTTTCACCGCAGAGAAAGTTTCGTTATAGAATTGTAAGGCAGGTTTGCAGGCTTGATGCCGGTCAGACTAATTCAGCAAGCTCTCTGACGAGACGCTCCGAGTCTTCCCATCCAAGACAGGGATCGGTGATAGATTTGCCATAGACGTTCTCGGATATTTTCTGTGAGCCTTCGACGAGATAGCTTTCGATCATCAGGCCCTTCACCCTGCTTTTAAGCGTCTTGGAATACTTGCGGCTCCGCATCACCTCTTTCGCTATCCTCGGCTGTTCGAGAAACTTCTTGTTCGAGTTGGCATGGTTGGTGTCCACGATTATTGCCGGGAATTTGAGATCACGTTTCTTGTAGGCTTCCGAAAGCTTCATCATGTCTTCGTAATGATAGTTCGGGATGCTTGCGCCGCATGAGCCGTCCACTCCTCCACGAAGTATGCAATGGGTCAGTGGATTGCCGGAGGTCTTGACCTCCCAGCCGTTATAAACAAAGATATGCGGCATCTGGGCCGCCTGCACCGAATTCAGCATCACCTCGATATCACCGCTTGTCGGGTTCTTCATACCCGCAGGCACGTCGAGCCCGCTGATGGTCAGGCGGTGCAACTGGTTTTCTACCGAACGCGCGCCAACAGCTACGTAGCTTAGTACGTCTTCAAGGTACGGATAATTGCCGGGATAAAGCATTTCATCCGCAGCGGTAAGATGGGATTCCCTCATCGCCCTGATGTGCATCTTCCTTATCGCCTTCAGCCCCTTGACCATGTTCGGCGCTTCAGTTGGCTTCGGCTGGTGGGCCATGCCTTTATATCCTTCGCCGGTAGTCCTCGGCTTGTTTGTGTAAATCCTCGGGACGAGAATTATCTTTTCCTTCACTTCTTCCTGCAGGCGGGCAAGCCGTGAAACATATTCGCAGACCGAGTCTTCGTTGTCGGCGGAGCAGGGGCCGATTATCACGATGAACTTCTCGCCTTCTCCCCTGAAGACAGCAATGATCTCCGCGTCCCGTTGCCGTTTAACTTTTCTGAGGTCTTCAGAAAGCGGAATAGACTCGAGGATCTCATCTACATGCGGCATCTCTCTGATATATTGAAAACCCATATTCGCTCCGAAGGTATTTTACTATAATTGCGGGGAGAGGCGCAAAGCCTTTCCCAAAAAAGAGCGGGAGTTACTTCAACCGCTTCAGGTATTCCCCCCATTCCATAGGAAGGGAATGTCTCTTTTTGTTATTGCATTCCTTGCAGGCAGGGACAAGGTTGTTCTTCGCAGATTTCCCCCCGCGTATTATCGGGACAATGTGGTCCATAGTTAATTCTTTCGGCGGTATTTCCCTGCCGCAGTAATAACATCTTCCCTCCGCGCATTTCTGTTTCCACCACTGCGTTTTCCGGAGGTCCCTTGCCTTCTGTTTTTCTTTTCTTATTTCCTGATCAGATACTGTTGATATAAAATAATCCGTCATCTTTCAACCTCAGTGTCAGAAAATATCATATGCAAAAACGCTGTAAAAGTGCAAAAGTAACGACCTTCCTTAGATTTTCAACGGATGGACTTTCGGGTTTTCAACTATGCCCTTTTACTCTTTTATTTTTTTATCCCGCTCCCTTGACTAACTGTTTGAGAAACTGTTATTCTGAAAACAGAATTTTAGAAGTTTTTGCGTACACAAAGGCCCCAAAGACTTTTTGACTTTGTGGCTTTTTTTAATGCCTTCTGAAATTTCAGTTTACAGAAAAGGAGGTAAAGCAATTATGCAAGGAACTGTGAAATGGTTTAACGAAAGCAAAGGATACGGCTTTATTTCGTGTGAAGACGGAAGCGAAGCATTTGTCCACCACACGTCCATCCAGGGCAATGGCTTTAAGACACTTGCCGAAGGTGACAAGGTCAGCTTTGATACTGAAAAGAGCCCGAAAGGCCTCAAGGCGATCAACGTTGTAAAATTATAATTAACCGGAAAAGGCCCCCCTATCTATAGCGGGGCCTTTTCATTTGGGAAGAACTCAATAACCGCACAAACAGCGTAATGCTGCTTTCAGGGAATGTATTTTTTTTGCTAAAAAGAATTAAATACGTCGCGGTCTGCTTCTGAGATAAACTCCAGATCACTGGTTTCCAATTCCCCAATCAATTGCGCCATCTCTTCCTGTGTCGCTGCGCGAAACGCCCTCGCCCTTAACTTTTTTACCCGCATTCCCCTCGCATACCAGGCAAAGAATTTACGGAATTGCATAACGCCGACCTCTTCTCCGCGAAGCGCGACAATAAGGGAAAGATGCTCTTTCATGGTCCGCGTAATTTCAAAGACATCGGGCCTGCGCGGCTCCGCCCCGCTCTTCAAATACTCATCTGTCTCACGGAATATCCAGGGATTGCCGAGCGCGCCCCTTGCTATTGCCACGCCGTCGCAGCCTGTCTCATCCAACATTCTTTTAATGAGCGCCGGAGTGAATGCGTCCCCGCTTGCTATCACCGGTATTTGCAATGACTTTTTTACTTCACGTATTATGTCGTAATCGACAGTTCCCCTGTATCCCTGCTCCTTCGTCCTGCCGTGAATAAAAAGACAACTCGCGCCGGCATCCTGCGCGTGGAGCGCTATATCAACCGCATTGATTGAAGCTTCATCCCAGCCGGAACGTATCTTGACCGTGACAGGTAAACGGGTACTATGAACAATTACACTAAGAAGTTTTTGCAGCTTACCGGGTTCCCTGAGAAGCCCCGCCCCTTTCCCTCCTGAAACAACCTTGCTTACGGGACATGCGGCGTTAAGATCTATGATATCGAAATTGTATTTTAAGATAATATCCAGCGCCCTCTTAATTATTTCAGGATCGGATCCAAGTATCTGAACACCCAAAGGTTTGTCGTCCGCAGATACAGAAAGCATTTTCAGAGTGTTCCTGCTTTTAAAAGCCAGTGCCGTGGCGCTTATCATCTCGGTGAATGCGAGTCCGCACCCGAAAGACCTGTTGATAAGGCGATAGGGCATATCGCTTATGCCTGCCATAGGGGCAAGGACCAGAGGTGAAGCAAGCTGTAACTTTCCGATTGCAAGCATAATTATTTATTGTCCTGAGAAAATCTTTTGCGTATCAAAACTCTCACTCCGAATTTTTTTAGGCCCCTGCTCAGCGCGGACAGAGGAAGTCCCATCACGTTGAAAAAATCTCCCTTGATCTTCTCAATGAAAACCGACCCGCGCCCCTGGATCGCATATGCCCCCGCCTTATCCATCGGCTCCTTTGATTTGACATATGAGCTTATATCATCTTCACTGAGCTTCTTGAAATACACCTTTGTTTCAACTGAGCGGGACAATATTTTATCGCTTCCGGTATCCATGATTGTGAAGCCGGTTATTACCGAATGCGCCTTCCCGTTCAGCATACGCAGCATCTTCCCGGCTTCTTTTTCAGTATGCGGCTTGCCTAACAATTTATTCCTGAAAACTATAAATGTGTCCGCCGCGATAATTATTGCATTCTTATATTTATGCGCGACAGCCTCCGCCTTTTTGCGCGAAAGATATCTTGCAAGCTCACGGGGTTTGAACTGCAAATCAAGGTCCTCCTCATAATCACTTGCGCGGACAGAAAATTTCAGACCTGTTAGACTAAGTATCTCTCTTCTCCTCGGCGACGCTGATGCAAGTATTATTTTTCTCCGTGCCTCTGTGTCTCTGTGGCTATTCATACAAACTGCCCCGCCGCATGGCCCGACGCCCAGGCCCATTGCAGATTATATCCGCCTAACTGCCCCGTGACATCAACAACCTCTCCGATGAAATATAAACCCGGGACTTTTTTCGTCTCCATTGTCTTTGATGAAAGTTCATTTGTATCAACTCCGCCGACGGTGACTTCAGCGCTGCCGTATCCTTCGGTGCCCGCTGGTTGTATCTCCCAGTTTTTCAGACGTATAACAATATCTTCGATCTCCTTATTCACATACTGGTATACGGGTTTTGAGCGTATGTACATTTCACACCACTTTTGAATAAATCTCTTTGGGAAGTACAGGGCCAGCAGGTTTTTCATTTCCATCCGGCCTTGACGCTTCTCAATGAAAACTTCGTGGAGATCAACGTCAGGCAACAGGTCAACGTGAATTGTGTCCCCGTTGTTCCAGTATGATGAGATCTGAAGTATCGCGGGGCCGCTCAGACCTTTGTGAGTAAAGAGTATATTCCCGCAAAATTCTTTATTGCCGCAGTTCACCTTTGCCTTGACGGAGACACCGCTCAACCCGCTGAAAGCCGCCAGGTCTTTCCTGTTGAATATCATAGGCACAAGCGCAGGCTTTAAAGGCGTGACCTTGAGGCCGAAGTTTTCAGCAACCTTGTGGCCGAAACCCGTCGCCCCGATTTTCGGATATGATAGCCCGCCAGTAGCAATAACCAGCGACTTGGAGAGGAAAGTCCCTCGGCTGGTTGCCACATTAAAGAATCCCTGCTTCCCGATCTTTGAGATCCGGCAGTTTAAATGTATCTGGACGCCCGCCGCATCACATTCCTTTCTGATAATATTGATGATCGAAGCGGAACCCTCACTGCAAAACAGTTGACCGTTTTCTTTTTCATGATACCCGATGCCGTGTTTTACGAGCAGGGAGATAAAATCACCGGGAGTAAAACGGCTCAGGGCCGATTTGCAGAAGTGCGGGTTTTGAGAAATATAATGTTCCGGACCTGTGTTGAGATTGGTGAAATTGCAGTTGCCGCCGCCGGAAATACGGATCTTCTGCCCTGCTTTTCCGCTATGGTCAATGACAGAAACCCCGCGCCCGCGTTTCCCGGCCTCGATGGCGCACATCAGCCCGGCAGCTCCAGCGCCTATGATAACGACATCCCTTTCCATCAAAGAATTTGCCATGGGATATTTTACATGAAATTGTATTTTAGACGCAGGGTTATCACTTTTATGCGCCTAAATTTAATAATCAAGTTAACTAATTATTAAATTTCTTATAAAGAAATTTAATAATTTCATTCCATCTTGACAAAGGGCATCTTGCCGGATAAAATTATCTGTCTTTTTTTAAATCTCCCAATAACATCCACTTCAGGAGGTAAATATGAAATTAGCTGTCTTTGTAAGTGACTACAGGCTTACCGTTGACACACTTGACCGGTTGAACCCTGAAAAGCTCGGAATAATACTTGTACAAAACGGGGTTTATCACGCAACAACCAAAGAGAACGGAAAGCCTTCATCTTTGTTAAACAAGTCCGCCAGCTATTATGCGCTGCTTGACGATCTGGAGACAAGAGGACTTGGAAACGCGGATGTCGCCGATAACGTGAAAGTCATCAGTTACAGCGATATTGTTGATTTGATCTTTAATGAATACGATAAAACAGCTTGGTTATAGGAGGAACAAGAAGCCATGGGTAAACTTACAATAGGTTGTTTTTCTTCACTCGTAGGATCAATGAGTCTTGATTTTGCCATCAGGCTCGCAGGCACAGCTTTAGATAAAGGACATAAAGTCGATCTATGGGTCTCTGGCAACGGGACAATGTTATCAATAAAAGGCCAGCGGGCGTTTAAAGACTATTCCGCCCTTGAAAAGCCTTTAAAAGAACTAATGGAAAAAGGTCTTAATGTAACGGCTTGTGAAGCCTGCGCGGAAGCCAGAGGCTATCATAAGGAAAATACATTGGCTGGATTTAAAAGACATAGTATGGATTGGTATCTTGCAAGCACCTTTGACGCTGACAGGGTCCTGCACATAGGAGGTGAGTAATCATGCCAACGACTAAACTTGGATTCATAGTACAAAGGGCCGGTTATAAGAGCGAAAATCCCAAACTTGCGCTGACACACGCAATTGCAAGCCAGAGTGTTGAGGTTTATCTGAACGATGGCGACATAGTTACGGCTGATATTGCTTTTATCGGCGACGGCGTTTTAAACTGCAAGAAAGACCAGAAGGCAATGGACATATACAAGCTTACAAGCACCGAAACGCACATAAAGATGTCCCTTCTTCTGGATCTGAATGTTATGGTATGTAAAGAAGACCTCGACAGGCTCGGCATGACTGAGAATGATATTGTATTAGACGCGGAAGAATTCGGAGCGGAATTGACTGTCAAAGTTGTTCCCTTCGCGGAAATCACGAAGATGATGGAAGGAATGAATCATCTCCTTTTCTTTTAGAATATATAACCCTATAGGAGGAAACACATAATGGCTGATTTAAAATCACAGACACCGACACAAATACTTGACGTTCTGGGAAGAGTTTGTCCTTACCCGCTCGTCATAACAAAAAAGACCATGGAGAAAGCCCCCGGCGGCACATTGCTGAAAGTCCTCTGCGACGCACCCGCCTCTGCAGAAGACACAATCCCGAAATACTGCGAGAAACAGGGCTTCGAGTGCGAGTTGATCAAGATCGAAGACAAAGGCTACTGGGAAATCTGGATCAAAAAAGCGTAAGTTAACCTTATACGACAAAAATCAAAAAAGGCGTTCCGAAAATTCGGAACGCCTTTTTTGTCTAACCTTATTTTAAGCGCTACATCTCGGTGACTGTAATAGCGCTGTTTGGACAGGATTCCACACAGGTTAAGCAGTTAGCGCAATCTGAAGCCTGATACGGATCAGATTTGCCTTCTGTTATTTTGAACACTTCGGACGGGCACAAATTTACACATTCTTCGCAGCCGTCACATTTTGCATGGTCAATATTAACGATCATCATGATATCAACATCCTCCTCTCGTTGTTTAATTCCAAAACCTTGCGGCTTTTCTTCAATTGAAATATTTTACACTTCAGCAGTAACGCAGGTCAATAACCCGTGTTACTGGGCAGACACGAGTTTGACCCCCACATAGCTGTGGCAGTTATTGCAGGATGTCTGCTCATTATGGCAGTCAAGGCAGCTCTCGTCTTTATCCGCTAACAGAGCAGGCTTCACGGTCCCGGTCACAAGATTGGGATGGTTCGCCTTCCAGAAATCAAGGCCCTTGAGACTGCTTTTAAACATCTGTCCGACGACCGGTATTGTTGAATAGGGATTTATCAGCGGCTTGCCGTCCGCTGTTGTATTGGCAATGTGGGATTCCGGCGCCTGATCAACATCAATCACAATAGCCATTGGCCCTGTCCCGTTCCTCACCGGTTTGTCCACCTTTTGACAGCCAATTACCATTAAGACCAGCATCAGGAGAGGCAGTATTATGAATTTTAAATTTTGAATTTTGAATTTTGAATTCTTCATTATATCCCCTCCTTTGCGCCAAGAATAATGGCGTTGCTCACAAGCTGATGCACGCCGCCGACTTCTTCCATATCAATCCCGTAGTACGGGAATACCTTTGTGAATTGCGCCTTGCAGATCGCGCATATCAGGGCGAAGAAATTCACGTTGTGGGAATCCTTGACCCTCTTTAACGCCTGCATCCTCGGCATTGCGCCTTTGACCCTGATGTCAATTAATTCATCGGTCAGCGTACCGCCGCCGCCGCCGCAGCAGAAAGTCCTGTCTCCGATGGTGTCCGCATCCATGTCTACGAATTTATTACAGACCGTCCTTATGATCTCGCGCGGGATGGTGAACTGGTCGCCGGGGGTTTCGCCCATTCTTGTCGCCCTCGCGACATTGCATGAGTCATGATAGGTGACAGAGAACTGGTCATTGGCCGTTTTATCGAATTTCAACGCCCCTCTTTTTATGAGATCGAGCGTGTACTCGCATATGTGCTGGGGCACTCTGTAGCGTGAGTCAAGGAAATCAAACGGGCCATTTAGCGAATTACTGAAGGCATAGAGCACTCTCCATGCATGACCGCATTCTCCGACTATCACCCTTTTTACCTTTAACTCCCTTGCCGCCTTCCATATCCTCGCGTTGATCGCCTTCATGTGGTTGTAGTTGCCAATGAACATACCGAAGTTTCCACCCTCTGAGGCATAGGAGCTCATTGTCCAGCTTGCTCCGGCCTGGTGGAACACCTTTGCATACCCTGCAAGTGACTCGATATGCGGCGAGGCAAAGAAATCCGCCGAAGGGGTGACAAACAGGATATCTGCTCCCTCAACATCCATTGGAAGCTTGACGTCCACGTTTGATTTTTCTTTTATGTCCTCTTCAATGAAATCAAGAGTGTTCCTGATGGCAGGCCCCGGCATCCCGAGATTATTGCCGAGGGTCTCGGCCTTATTCACGATTTCGAGGTTGTATTTTGATCCCACTCCAATGGAATCCAGAAGCTCTCTTGCTGCCATCGTTATTTCCGCAGTGTCAATGCCGTAAGGGCAGAATACGGAACAGCGCCTGCATTCAGAACACTGGTAAAAATACGTCAGCCATTCATCAAGCAACTCATCTGATAACTCATGAGCAGAGGCAAGGCTGCCGAACAACTTGCCGCCGGTCGTGAAATATTTCCTATAAACAGTCCGCATCAACTCCTGCCTGTATACCGGCATGTTCCGCGGGTCTCCGGTGCCCAAATAAAAATGACACTTGTCAGTGCAGGCGCCGCATCTTACGCATATGTCGAGAAACACCCTGACCGACTTGTATTTATTCAGGATAACACCAAAGTTTTTAATGAACTTTTCTTTCCAGTCAGCAGGTTTCTCACTGGGGAAACTCACCTTTGTCATTAATTCCGGCTTTGCGAGATATACCTTTAAATCTTTTGATGCGCCTGTCTTGACCTTGGGAGTAATTATTTTTCCTGTTAATTCTGGAGCTTCAACTTTTGCCATATTCGGTCTCCTCTATTGGGCCCAGGGAGCCACGTTCCTGACTTCCCTCGGATTGTCTGCCTGCGCCCTTGCCGGGCTGATTAATACACCCCATGCGTGCATCAACTTGCTGAATGGGAAATACACTAATAAGATCAACACCAAGCTGAAATGTATAAGGAACAAAGGACTGGCAGGGACCTGCGCCGGACTTACGGAAAACAGTCCGAGAACGAAAGCCTTTACATCCACGAGGTTTGTCCTGACGAAATATTTTAACAGCAGCCCTGTTAATCCTATTGCAATTATCAATAACAGCACAAAGTAATCCTGAAACAGAGAGATAACTGCCAATCTGTCATTTGTAAACCTTCGCACTATGAGGATCAAAAGCGCGATTGGAAATATGAGCCCTGCCCAGATCCCGATCTGCTGGAAAGACATTATCCATCCTGGTACAGGGTAAACAAACATTCTCAGGTGCCTGAGAATTATCAGTAAAAATGAAACGTGGAAAAACCAGCCTCCGACCCATAATATTTTCTCTGCAGTACCTCCCCTCAAAAGGCTTCTGAAAAAAAGCACCTCGGGGATCAGCCTTAACACAACTCCAGCAGAGTTTGTGGGGGCCGGGGTTGTAGCTATTTTTAGTGGAGATGGCGTCTTAAAGTACAACACTACTTTATTCATGAAACCTAAGACGAATATAGTCGCGGCTACATACGCGAGGAGGTTAATAACACTGCTCAGTCCATTCATTTGAAAACCCCCCTTCAGTCATTGGATGACTTTTTAAAATTAACGATAGCCCACTTTTGGTGGGCTATCGTTATAAGGTTTTAAATTAATTTTGGTTTATACACAACCGGTCGGCTTAGGAAGTCCGGCGTATCTGCAAGCCTGCTTTGCGGGGCCTGCCGGATAAAGCTCGTAGAGATATTTTGTGTTGCCCTTTTCAGGTCCAAGGACCTTACCGATTTCTTTGGTAAGTATCTTGATCATTGGGGCTATCTGGTATTTTTCAAAATACTCTCTGAGGAATTTTATGACCTCCCAATGTGACTGGGTCAATTCAAGTCCGTCCTGCTTTGCCATCGCAGCTGCGATTGCCTCATTCCAATTCTGCCAGTCCATCAAATACCCTTCTTCATCAACCTCAAAACTTTTTCCTTCGACTTCTAAAGTTGGCATTACTGTGCTCCTTTCTTATTGTTAAATGTTTTGGTATCTTCTATGTCAAGCGGAAGATATATTAAGAACCTCTTAGCATTGAAAACAAATTGAACTGGAAAACAGGTAAAAAGTGTAATACAAAAACCGTCTCCGGGTCAAATAAAAAAAATTTATAAATCCATTTAGCATTATACCAGAATGCATCACTTTCATTATTGTTATTTGGTTTTCAACCTTAAAAAAATAATTTTACCCTTACCTGACGATCTGTCGTCCCTTCTGCTGATTGTATTTGAATGGACATCATAATCAAGAGTTTCTTCTTCATACTCTTCGGGAGTTAATGACAATGCCTTATCAATATCACCCCTGCTTAAGAATGTCAAGGCGTCAAGGTATATCTCCCCGAGATTATGGCCTGTGCGGTCAAGGACATATACCGCACCGCACGTGCATATGCCACCGGTGATCTCCAGTGACTTAAAGCGGAGGTCAATTGGCGGCGCTAAATAGTTATCACAAAACGGGCACTGTAACGGTTGTCGTCTCATAGTTCCCAAAAGAATAAATACAAAATCTCAATAAAGTAATTTGATAGCGTATCATATTACTTTTCCAAAATAAAGTTCTCGATTGTAGCAGTCCCGTCAATTATGTTTAAAGTTCCGTTTAATGTTGTTTTTCCTGTTTGTGTTGTATAACTGCAATCATATCCACCTTCGATAGTGATAGTTTTGTTTATATTAATGTTAAGATTTTCAGTTAGTGAAACCGCCTGACTCTGTATAAAATCTCCATCCGCTGCCGCGTCATATGCTTCCTGAAGCGTAGAATAGTATACTGGTGTAATCAAATTAATTCTCACCGGAAGGGCACATACATTGATATAATCTGTTTTTGTTAATGAGTCAACGTTTCCGTCTGAATCGGTGACCGTTAATCTTACCGTATATGTGCCGGAGTACATGTATTCATATAATGGACTTTCCTCGTATGAATCTGTAAGCCCATCATTGTTAAAATCCCATTCACATGACAATGGCTGATCATAGGCTGTGGAATTATTTAAAAAGGTTACTGTCAAAGGCGCTATCCCGGAAGTCGGATTTCCGGTAAAGTCTGCTGTTGGCGAGGTGTCAGTTACAGTTATTGTAGCTGTTTTAAAATCCATTGATCCGTCATTGTCTTCCACAGTAAGTGTGACGACATATATCCCGCTTTGGGTGTAAACATTAGAAACCGATGACCCTGAACCGGAATTTCCGTCGCCAAAATCCCACATTTGATATGAGATGCCATCATAAGAAGTGGAAGTATCGGTAAAGTTTACTGTTAAAGGTTCGACTCCTGTTGTGGAGGACGATGTGAATCTGGCTGTCGGTGAAGTATCTTCAATATCAGCAGTTGTCGTTGCCTCGTTTGATGCAAAGAGATCATCAGTAACTCTGAGGGTCACATAATAAAAGCCATCTTGTGAATAGGCATGAGTTTGCATAGGCGAAGAAGAACTATACTCATAAGTCCCGTCACTATCTATATCCCATTCATAAAGCGTTATTGTTCTTCCCGGAATACCTGAGTCCGATCCGTCAAGCGTTATTGCTTGTCCCTCAATGCCTGTATATGGGCCGTTCGGATTCGCAGTAGGAAATACATCAGGGTCACAGGCATCTCCTAACCCGTCATTGTCGGTATCCTGCTGGCCGGGATTTGAGAATGTTACACAATTGTCTGTGTAATCAGGAACTCCGTCGCCATCTGTATCCATAGCATTAGCAGTAAAGTCCTGGCCTGTTATATCAGAGCCATTTACTGTTATGACTAAATCTGTCGACGTAAATGAATAATATGATTTGGACGGCGTTATTGTATAACTGCCATCAGGTATCAGTGTAAATGTGTAATTTCCGTTTACATCTGTAAGCTTGGTAACTGCATAAGAACCAGTAAGCGCTACTGTTACACCGGTAAAACCGGCCCCTTCAAATAGTATCCGACCGCTTATTGAGTATGTTGGTCCTACCACGTAGTTCTCATATGCTCCCATATCAACGGCTGTGCCCAGTGTCCTGTTATTCCCTCCGAAGTCTTTTTGCGGAAGCGAAGGAGCAGAGTTGTTCCCTGTATCAATAGCAGAAGAGCCGGTCGTTACGCGATAATCTCCATTGATTGCATCTGCAAACTGCGGATTGGCATTGATGTTGCCGCCTTCGTTTGTAAATGCGCCATATACCTTTGCAGGATCGAAGTCATTGTTATAGGCATTCACTGTCCCTGACACATTCTCAATGTCAATATCTCCTCCATATAATGCGGTATTGCCCCAAATAATATTGTTGTAAATATTCACTGCGGGGGTACCGACCATTTGAAGGAATATACCTCCGGCATATTCCCCGCTTGTAGTCGACGAATTTCCGGTGATAGTATTGTTCACCATATCCATGTTGCTTTCATACAGAAATGCATAGATTCCGCCCCCCTCATTATCAGTTATATTGTCGGCAACGATATTATTGGTCAGGACTATATTCCCGCTTGTGCAATCGAGAGAGATTCCGCTATAGTACTGTGAATAATTGCTCCTTATTACGTTGTTTGTTAGAGTGACATCTGCATTGCTTGAATTGACAGATATGCCTCCCTCTTCATTGTTTATTACAATATTGTCTTTTAAAATTATGCTCCCCTCAAAAGATTCCAGATAAATACCGACGCCATTTTGCCCATTCTGTATTGTTACCCCCTCAACCATAAGTTTCACGTAAGGGGAGTAAGTCCAGTTATGGATATCCATAACTCCTCTAATGTTCTGTCCGTCAAGTGCGGTGTTTGAGGGATTCAGGCTGCGATTACTGCAACCGGAGGTATATCCGCCTTTTATAGCAAGACCATAGGACTCAGCGGAACCATAATAAAATTCGCTTTCAATCCCGGATACTCCGTAAGTCCCCTGAACAAGTTGAATTACATCGTTCATGTTATTTACTGATGCAGTATCTATGGCATCTCGCAATTCGGCGCTGTTTGATACGCAATGGGTTACTGTACAAGCATCTCCAAAGCCGTCTCCGCTTGAATCTGCCTGGTCGGGATTTGCAATTATTACGCAGTTGTCAGTCTGGTTTGGTATTCCGTCTCCATCAATATCGGTATCGCATGCGTCTCCTATTCCATCTTCATCCATATCCTCCTGATACGGGTTATAAACATTAACACAGTTATCAATTCCGTCATGGATCCAGTCATAATCCACATCATCATAGGCAGTAATGTAATTGATTTTTGTATCTGTACTTGTGGCCCCATTGGCGTCGGTTACCGTTAACCTCACCGAATAAACGCCTGACAAATCATAAGTATATGTTGGATTCCGCTCAGTGGAATCAATAGTGCCGTCATTGTCAACGTCCCATGCCCATGAAACAATTTCATCTCCGAGTGAAACCGATTTATCAATAAACGTCACTGCTAATGGCTTTCCACCTTCTGAAGGAGCAGCGACAAATGAAGCAATAGGAGGGTCATTGCCTGTTATAAAACTCCATAACGGGCCTTCTGTATTTGCATTATGGCTGTCCCTTGAAACCACCTTCCAGTAATAGGTGGTGAATGGTTTCAATCTGTCAGTCACAATAATTAACTGAGAGCCGCTTGCATAAAGCGGCGGGTTTGGAGAATCACCGAGATAAATAAAATATACAATATCATCACCCGCGTCAGGGTCGCCTCCACCTGCCCAACTCAGTGTCGGCATTGTGGAAACGTCCAAAGCACCGTCAGAAGGGACTGGGTTAGATGCTACATTTGGAGGATTATTTAATGGAGAGCCTGCAAGAGTGGGAGTGTCCACGAAACTGTGTAAATTGATAAACTTATCAAAACACAGGAGGTGGATAATTGAAGGAAGAGAAAGCAGCAAAGACGGAAGAAGTAAAAGCTAAGATCAGACGCCTTGTGCAGCAGACAATGCAGGAAGC
>JACRMS010000041.1 GCA_016214845.1 Nitrospirota bacterium
AAGTCCAGCCTGCCGTCACAGTTGTTGTCTTTGCCGTCGCATATCTTCGGCGCTCCGGGATAGACTTTGTTGTCGTTGTCGTTACAGTCTGTTAACTTTCCCTTCGGACATGAAATGTCTCCGGGGCTGCCGTAACCGTCTCCGTCCACATCAGTACATGCCGCGTAAGCCGATGCGGAAAACAGTACAAAAAGAATTAACATAATAAGCGGGAATAGCTTTTTGGGAAGTAATGGATGTTTGCCCATGACGCGCTCCTTTGGTTTTTTGCCGTCAGCAAAGTTATTAGTTAGCAATAAAATTCAAATACAACCTACCTTCAGAAGCTACGCAATGAGTATGCCAACGAAGTCCGGTCTAATAACACATTGAAAAATGGCTGATTACAAAGTATTTCGGACGGCTTATTTAAATAATGAGAACAATATCTGGTGACTTTACCAGTTATATCTGGTGGTTTGACCGTGATCGTGAAGGCGGAGAAAAGCCCTGGGGGTGCTGCTGAGTGCATGGGCTGCCACACCGTTGTGCATATCCTATTATAAATAGGCTCAGGCGGACCCCCAGAGCATTCTTAAAGATATTATCGGCTCTTTAAATATTTTCCTGAAAAATACTCAACTGATATTCATAATATTACAACAAAGCGATTGCTCTTGCTATAAAAAAATTTGGAGGGAAGGTCCTGATCTCAGCGGTTTCAGGGGAGAGGAAAGGCGGCGTGTTGATTGACACGCCGCCTTTGTAAGCAGATTCTACAAGAGATGTCCCGTGCAGGTATTATTATGGTTGTTGCTGTTGGTGCCGTCAGGGCAGGTAGTGTTCCACCAGATCACATGATCTAAAAGAGCGCCTGACAGGTTAGCGCCCGTAAGATTTGCGTTGGTAAAATCAGCATAGCCCAGGTCGGCGCTGCTGAGGTCAGCCTGACCCAGGTCGGCCCGGACAAACACTGCACCGTACAAGTTTGCGCCAACCAGAATAGCGCCGCGCAGACAGGCGTTGCTCATGTCCACGACGTATAAGTCTGCGCCGGTCAAGTCACACTGATAAAGGTCAGCATACGGCTCTACGTAATTCGGACATGAGGCGCCCACACCGGAACAGACGTAAGGGCCTGCTCCTGCGCCGCCATGAATACATATGCTGGGCTGACCGGAGCAAGTCCAATCTGCTTCTACAGCGCACGTTGAACTGCATCCATCGCCTGACGCTGTATTGTGGTCATCGCATCCTTCAGCGCCATTCATTATGCCGTCTCCGCAGGTGCTGATGCGGTTACACAAACTGGGCTGCCCTGAGCAGTTCCAGCCTGCTTCTACATGGCATGAGGAATTACATCCGTCTCCGGAGATCGTATTGCTGTCATCGCAACCTTCTGCTCCGGAAATCAAGCCATCTCCGCACATGCCGCCGCTGCCTGTAACGATCTGAGCTGCGGTGCAAATTATGTCCCCGTTTGCGTTAAAGCCCGTGACAAAATAACCGGCCGGACAAGTCTGGCCGGCTGCCGCACAAATCCCCGGCACACCCTGCGAACCGGCAGGACCCATCGGGCCCTGAATACCTTGCGGTCCCTGGTCGCCTTTTAATCCCTGAAGACCTTGATCACCTTTAAGGCCTTGCGGGCCTTCCGGTCCTTGAAGCCCCGTAGTCCCTTGAATACCTTGCGGTCCCTGTGGCCCAACTGCGCCGTCCGCGCCTGCTAAACCTTGCGGCCCGGCAGGACCCATCGGCCCTTGAATACCTTGCGGGCCGGGTACCGGGTCAGTCTGCTCCAGATCTATTATGCGCTGCAACAGAAGCATTTCAGATGAATCAGCATATACAACCATCTGCGCCGCAGCAGGAGCAGATGCAATTACAACATTGTTATTTAAATATTCAACCTTAACTCCTCCGATATTGGAACATGCTGACCCGGCCCCATCGTGGTCGTCATCATCATCCTTGGACGTTGTTCTAAGCGAGACCGAACCCTTTAGAAGATTGCCGCGCTTCTTTTCATAAATTTTGCACCCGGTATCAGCCCTTACCAGTCGTATTAGGTCGTTTTTTGAAAGTGTTCCATTTGGGTCGGTAATGGAAAATTCCACTTCGATATCAGTTCCCTCTACCACAGCAATCTCACCGGTTGAGTTTGCCGTGTTCAGGATTGACAGTGTCACTGAGTAATCCTGGGCCTGTGCAGCGGACATGCCTGTCATTAAAAAAACCAGACAAGCCAATACAGAATAAAAGCTGATAATGCGGATTGAAAACATCCCTCGTTTTCGCTTCATAACAACCCCCTTTAATAAAAAATAATATTCGATGGAATTAATTCCACCTTCTCCTTATGGAGCAATCTTTATAAAAGAACCGGAGCATTTCAACCACTCCCCTCAAAGAGGGTCCCTGTAGAGAATCAGATTCTTGAAGATTAAGCAAAGTGTATGCTAAGGCAAAATAAAAAAATTATAATTATCAAGAATCAAATTTTTTCATTGTTTAGAAGTGAAATGCGGGCGGTACGTCAAAAAAGAACTGGTGATATTACCAAGCACATATGGTCATTTGGCTGAATGGCTGCCGAAATTAAAGGCTGCGGACAGTAGCTGGCAGTTAGTAGCCAGTAGATAGGGGCCCCAAACTACTGGCTGCTATCTACTGACTACCCTTTCAGGTGTCGTATAGAAATTCTGGAGCAGGCTTTCATCTCAGGAGGAAAATCTTAAACTGAGAATGGACACTATTTTAATATCGTAAATATCTGGACCCTGTTGTTGTCCGTGTCCGCTATAAAAAAATCCCCCTGATCGTTGATGCATATCTGGGACGGGTAATTCAGGAGGCCCTCTTTCCAGCCTCTCTCGGAAAGCTGCCCGAGGTAAGAGCCGTCCTGCCCGACAGCTATGATGCGGCTTCCATTTCTGTCTGTCAGATAAATACGCCCCCTGTTATCAGTGGCCATGCTGGTGGGAAATCTTATAAATTGTTTCAGGCTTTCAGTCAGAGGAGAAAAGACCGTGGCATTTTTTGCAGCGGTAAATATCCTGGCATTAACGCCGTCGAGCAATAAGACATTGTCTTTAAAATCAACCGATACGTCCGAGAAGAAACCGTAACTTCCGGGGAAAGGGATGAGTTTCTGGAATGTTCCCTCAGGGTTTAACACAAGCACCCGCCTGGAAAATATGTCCAGAATATATATATTGTCGTTCCTGTCTATGTCAAAACTTCTCGGTACAAATGATTCAGGCGAAGGCAGGCCTGACGGTTCGAGGTAACCTATAAATTTTCCTTCATTGCTCAGGCGCGCAATGCGGCGGGACCTGCTGTCAAGGGCAAAAACATCTCCCTTGGAATTCAGCCTGACCACTATGGGGTATGACAACTCAGGCACTTTGATTTCAGAGTCCTGTTTTACGGACTGGTCCTTGTAGGTATACCGCAGCAGTCTCCCGTTTTCCGAGTCGGCAACGATTACCAGCGCCTCTTCGTTGCACGTAACGCCCTCCGGGTGCCTAAGCCCGGCGCCTTTGCTGTCGGAATAGATCGACTGGACATGCATGATCTTTACTGCCCCCGCGCTGAAAGAATCAGCCGGCAGTAACATGATTGCCGCCATTACCATCATTATTTTGATTAAAGCCCCTCTCATCTTATCTCCTCTCAAGCTCCTTATGGCATTGGATGCAGGTCTCTGTAACGGTCTCAAATTGTGACATCGCGGGCTTGTTTCCTGTCCCGCAGGCCCTGTGACAGCTGATGCAATCCACGGACAGGTTTTTGTTCCTCGGGTCAATAATCTTTTCTCCCACCGGGTGCGTCGAATGGGTCTTCCAGTCGTGGCACTTATTGCATATGTCAAAGCTCATGGACGGTTTTGCGGTAAGTAAAACGTAATCGGAAGAATGCGGTGAATGACAGCTTACGCAATCCCCCTCTTTTACAGGCTTGCACAATTTCGTGTTCTTTGGATTGTCCTTTGATAAATGCTGAAGCTCCACAGTGTCCGCATGACACTTGCCGCAGACATCAATGACGGGGCCCGTCAGTAATTTTTTCTGTTTGGCGGCATGAGCATTATGACAGTGCAGGCACGAGTCCCTGTCGAGGAGGGGCCAGTGCACGCGGTTCTTACTGAATGTCTCGTTGACCATATCGTTGTGACAGTCCCTGCACATTTCGACCCCCTGCTTCTTTGTGGCAAGCGGGGATTGAGAGCCGGGTTCATTATGGCATTGCGCGCATTTTTTCTCAGCTACCGGCGCGTGCACTTCATCAAACATTATTACCGCCCTGTTCGAGCCGTGTGAGTCGTGGCAGGAATTGCACCGTGAGCTTGCCACCGGGTAATTCATGTGCTGGCGCGTAAAGGCCGGGTTGTCGGTCTTGTGGCATGTTATGCAGAGTGCGGGTATCTCGCTTTTCAGAAGTGAAACGAATTGAGCAGAGGCATGAGCGCTGTGGCATGAGAGGCAGTCCTCATCCACTGGCCTGTGCTTAAATCTGACGCTCTTGATCTTGTCGCTTATATCTTTGTGACAGTCAAAACAAAGCGCGTTGCCCGCCTTAAGGAGCACAGCCTTGTTATTTGAAGAATGAGGGTCATGGCACTTTACACAGTTGCCCTCAACAGCCAGCTTGTGTGCGCTGCGTGGGTTGTCCGGAATTACCTTCTTATGGCATTTGTAACAGATCTTGTTGCTGACCGTATCTAACAGTTTGCCCTGCTTGGAGGTGTGCGGGTTATGGCATCCCGAGCACTCTCCGATCTTTACAGGTGTATGCACAAAGCGGTCTTTGAGCTTTTCCTGGAAGTTCTTGTGACAGTTCAGGCAAACAGCTCCCTCTGCGCCCGGTTTGAGCTTGAATCTGTTTTCCGCCGGGTAAACAGATGAAGCAGCGGTGAGAGTAAATGTTACCAGCACTAAAAGATAGATTTTATATTTCATAAATTTCATAGAGTAAAATTTCATTTTTCAGTTATATGGCAATCCTTGCACGTTCCGGCCTTAAAAGGGTCATGCACGTCGTCCATGAAAAACTTCGGGCTTTTTGATGTATGCGAGTCATGGCATTTGTTGCAATCCATAATAACGGCGTCAATGCCGATGTGGGCCTTGTTAAAAGAATCCGCCTTATAATCATGGCATTCCCCGCAGAGAGACTGAACGGGTTTAACGGCCAGCGCGGGCTCCTCAGACAGATGGGGTTTGTGGCAACGCTGACAGGTCTGAAGGGTTGACAGGGAGTGAACATAGATCTTCTCGTCACACCACTTGGGTACAACAGCGGTTTCGCCCTCTGTCGCGGCTGCGGCCTTGGCCTTCTCGCACTCCTCTTTTCTGTTCATCCGCTCTTTAAGGTCCTTATGGCATGTCAGGCATAAGTCAGGAGTGGCTGACAGCAGGAGGCCTTTTAATTTTGCCTTGTGAGGGTTATGGCATTTTGAGCATTCCCCTGAGGAAAAGGTCGGATGTTCGCTTTTAATTTCCTTTATATCTTTCCTGAGGCCCGCTTCGTGGCATGAAAAACAGAGCGGCCCCTGGTTTTTTACGATCATCCCGGCAATATTGCTTCCATGAGGGTCATGACATGTAAGGCATTTCCCGGCTTTAAATACCGGGTGGGTCGAACCGTCCTTGACCTCTTTCATCAATTCGCCGTGGCATGTGACGCACATCTTAGGATCGTCCGGCTCTGTTAATAGGAGGGCGTTTTTGTCCGAACCGTGTGAAGCGTGGCACGAGGAACAAAAGCCGTCGAGCACAGGTTTATGGGTATTGGTCTTGATAAATTTCACTTCACTGTCCGGATGACATGTGTAGCAGACCTTGTCCATCCTCTCCCTGAAAATGCCCTTATAATTGGACCCGTGTGGATCATGGCACGTGCTGCACTTTTCTTTTGTAAATGCCGTATGGCTGACTTTTGCTTTCAGCTCATCCCTGGTTTTCGTATGGCATGAAAAACATAATTCCCTCTCGTCCCCGATAAGGAGTTTCTGGTACTTTGCGGCATGCTTTGCATGGCACGACAGGCATCCCTTCCCGCTTGCACCGGTTTTATGGGGGAATGAAACCTTTACGGCTTTTTCAGCATGACATGCAAAACAGAGGGTGTCACCTTCCCCTGCAAGCAGCGCGGGGTTCTCCGACGAATGTGTATTGTGACAGGGTGCGCACTTTCCTTCCTTAAACGGCGCGTGTTCAATATTGCCTCCCTCTTTAAGGTCAGAAGCCTTATGGCATTTGTAGCAGAGGCTGCTGCCTTGCCGGGTTGCCTCAAAGGGCTTTTGTGATGCGGGAGGGTTGTGGCATTCTTCGCACTTACCCTGAACAACAACGGGATGCGCGCTTGTCCTGAGGAGGGCGGGCTGTAGAGATGAATGAGGATTATGACAGCCTGCGCATGAGGAGGTTTCTACGGGATATCCTCCATGGGCCTTCTTAAATACCGGCTTGTCTTTTTCATGACATGAAAGACAGAGTGTCTTCTCCTCTTTGACAAGGAGGTTCGAATTATCAGAGCTGTGTGAAAAATGGCAGCTCCCGCACCCCTGGTCTTTCAGTATCTTATGAACAACCTTTTTCTCGAAGTTCTCTCTTTTATGACACTTATAGCACACCTCGCTGCCTTCAGCGCTCAAAAGGCTGCTGCCCTGTGACGCGTGAGGATTATGGCAGTCAGTGCACTTGCCGTGAGTAAGGGCCGTGTGGACCTTTGCCTTGTTCATACCTATCTTCTCCTGAGAATGGCATGAATAACAGAGTTCGTTGCCCTGTTTCTTTAAAAGGGTCTTTGGCACTAAGCCATGCCTGAGGTGGCAATCCTCACACTTTCCCGTTTTGACAACGGTGTGGATATTTTTCATCGTGAGGTACTTGTCCGCAAATTTGGTGTGACAGTCCAGACATTCTTTACGGCCGGTAGTCCTGCGTTCCGCGGGCGGGGCGCATGAGGACAAATAAATAATGCTTACGCACAAAAAGAGAAGCGCCGAGAGGACGGCGTATATATGTTTTTTCCGCATTGGCCTTTTTGTTAATGTCATATGTGAGTTTACCGGTTTCAATTTAGTAAGTTAGTATTCTTTAGTGTATACCTTTACTTCATAGACCTCGCGGAGTTTGGCTGCCCAGTCCTCAATGGATTTATTCACCTTGTCCTTGAAAATCTCTTTCGATATAAATTGCCTCGTTTCCTCAAAGGGCTCCGGTTTTGGAGGAAAGACATCCTGTATATACAAAACATAATAGTACTTCTCCGGGCTGGTGTAAAGCCTTACATCCCCGGACTTGACGCCGGACAATGTCTTAAGCACGTCCCCGGTCAGGTCCTTTGTTATTATCACAGTGCCCTCAAACTCCAGCAGCCCCTTGGCGTCCTTGTCCACCTGCCTCTCTGTGTTGGCGCTGAGCCATTTAAAGTCAGCCCCTTTCTTCAGTGCGTCCAGGGAGTTCTCAGCGTCTTCCTTTTTCAGGAAGACCATGCTGCTGATCCTCATCATTTCAGGAGAAGAATACTGGTCGATATTTTTTTCATAATATTTTCTCTCTTCAGCTTCGCCCACTTTGATGTCAGGCACAATGACCTTCTTCAAAAAAGAATCAAAGAGCAGGGAGCTCTCGTATTCCTTGACCATGCTTTTGTAAACGGGAGATTTGTCTATCCCCTGTCTTAACGCTTCCTTAAGCAGCAGCCTTTTCTGCAGTAACTCGTCGTAGAGCATCAGCCTTTTCTTGTCATTCAGTTTTTTCTTTTTAAGGGCCTTCTCTACCCCGTGGAAATACTTATTCTGCAGGGCTTCCGTCAGTTCAGCAACTGTGATGGGGGCCTCTCCCTCTATTTCAGCGACCACGCGCGTATCTTTAAGCAGTTTTTCAAATTCCTCTACAGAGGTTTCATAATCAAGGCCTTCGAGGACCTTCGCGTCTATCTTCGCGTATTTTTTTATCAAAGAGTCTTTCAGCTCTTCAAACGCCTTCTTCCTCTTGTACTCAAGGGCCTGCTTCCGGGCCTCCTCTTTGGCCGCGAGGTTTTCAGGCACGCGGACATCTTCAAGTTTAAAAATTATAAACCCGTAACTAAGATCGATGGCGGGGCTTATAGAGCCGATCTCCATCCGGGAGACCTCTTCCATTATCTTCGGCACGAGCTCCTGGCCTTTTATATATTCTCCCTCCCCTCTTCCTTTTGCGGTATTGTCAGCTATGGTCCTTTTCACTATTTCATCGAAATTACCATTTGCCTTTATCTCTTCCTCTGCCTTTTTTGCCGCGTCTGCTTTATCAAACAGGATGGATTTCAATTTAAATTCCCTGACAGCCTCTTTATAGAGCCTGTCGACCTCTTCATCATCAGCGGTCATCCCCCTGATATACAGTCCCTTCACAAGCCCGGTGAGAGTCTGCCGGGAGTTCTGCTCCATCATTTCTTTTACATCCGGCAGTTCGTTAAGCCCGATATTTGTTGCCTCCTGCCCTATGAGCCTCATGGTGATCATCCGGTCCAGTATTCCTTTATAATCTATCCTGCTTACCTGTGTTCCTTCCTTCGCTTCTGATTGCCCGGAATGAATGGAGGAAAGCATTTTATCGAATTCCCTGACGGTGATAGGATCATTATTGACCGTCGCCATTACTTCTTCCCCGTCAATTACAGGCAGTTTCTGATCGGCAGGAAATCCAGAAGACGCGGACAGGAACAGCATTGAAATAACAAATAATAGAGAAAGAGATTTATTCATTTTGCTCCGCTATAAACGACTTTTAAAAATATTTTCGGACCGGACTGAAGGCTTATCGTGCCGGGGTCAGCGACTTCACAAAAAAGATATTGAAGCATGTTCGGAATGACATTGCCGGCGGGACATTTTTTGTACTTAAATGAATTGGACCCCCGCCCTGTAATCACCATTTTCCTTAACGCTCCATTTAACAATGCCTGATTTGCTCCCCAATACGTCATCGAACCTGAGAAGGTCCCCGAAGAATACGGGACTGCCGGTCCTTAAGCCGGCGCCTCCCAGACTGATGTCTATGATATCACCCTGTAGCGTAGTTTTCAAATCCGAATCGTAAGAGACATAAATGGAATAATGGACGGTCCTTCTATACTGGGACCTTGGAAATTTTCTTTTCTCATTATTAAAATCGGTCCCGTCATTTTCTTCAGCATGGTGGAAATCTTCATCCGACAGTTCGTGATTAACAAACGCCTTGACTATGTCGAGCTCAATCGGTTTTGGAATAAAAAGAGACGCGTTGCCCGCGATTTTCTTCATCACATCATCATCTAAATATTCCGCGGTCATGACCACGACCTTTGTCTTGGGAGATGTCATGCGTATCCTCTCCATGATTTCCATCCCGCTTATGTCCGGCAGGTTCAGGTCGAGAAAGCAGATGTCATATTGATTTGAATTTATAGAATCGATTGCCTTCTTGCCGGTTTCGGCGATTGTTATCTCTCCTTTAAAAGCGCAGCTTACATTAAGGGCCTTTGACATCCCGTAGAGAATTGCAGACTGGTCATCAACTATCAGGATTTTTTTAACCATTTTTCTCTTTCAACAAAAAAACTTTCATGGACCCAATAAAGCAAATATTGTACCAAAAGGCGCAAGGCTAATTCGTCTCCTTTGAAATCGTTGTTTTAAGAATGGCAGACGACGTGCTGTTGATAAATGAGATAAAGCAACCAAAGCCTGAATCTGGTCAAAAGACCATACCGGCATGGTGGTAAGACCGGACAGTTGATGACAGCCAAAACAGGAAATCAATCCTGCTTCTTAATATAACCTCCAGTTTTTTAAATGGTTCTTCCATGACAGTTATGATGAATTTTTTCTGGCACAAGCCTTGCTCTTATCATTACAGAATGAGAGGAAATGAGACCATGAAAGGTAACGCGATACAAAGCAGACACAGGTTCTCAGTTGCTCTCTTATTAGCGGCCTTTGTCCTTCTGATGAGCGCCGAGTATGCGGCAGCAAAGGTCAACGGGGCAATTTATATGTATAACCTCTCGGATTTTACCGGCGTCATCCCTTATAACTGGTCTGCTCTGTCAGTTGATAAAGAGAGAAATGAGATATATGTCATCTACAAAAACGAAGTTGAGGTCTTTAATGAAAAGGGAATGAAGATCTACAGTTTCGGAGATGACGAAAATCTCAGGGGAGTTATAGCTGATGTTACAGTCGGCAGGGACGGGACGATCTTTCTGCTTCTGTCTGAAGGAGACATCTATTCCGTTGTGCGCTGCAATTACAGGGGAGAACCCGTGGCCCCAATAGATTTCAGGAATTTCCCCGGCCAGTTCTCAAAGTTCCTTCCCGGACGCATCATTTACAGGAACGGGGACCTTTACCTGGCAGACCTCGTGTTCTCAAAGAAGGTTGTCATCACTGATTCAGACGGCGTTTATAAGGACGGCTATGAACTGGATTCCATCCTTGCCCTCAAAGACATTGAAGGGAAGCCCGGCCAGGAAAAAGAGATTGCCGGTTTCAGCCTTGACAGAGACGGGAACATGCTTTTTACGGTCCCCACAATTTTCAAGGCATTCAAGGTGTCCTCTGACCGCAAGGTGCAAATGTTCGGCGAAGCCGGGAACATCCCCGGCAAGTTCTCCGTTGTTGCAGGCATCACGTCGGATGATGCGGGGAACTACTATGTTACAGACACATTAAAGAGTGTGGTCATGGTTTATGACAGGGACTTTAATTTTATTTTTGAATTCGGCTACCGCGGCGATCAGCCGGGTAATTTGATTGCCCCGAGAAATATGGTTGTTAATGACGGCTACTTATACGTTTCTCAATCAAGGAAAAGGGGAGTCAGTGTTTACAGAATTCTTCAGGATTGAGGCGGAGCTTGACACGAGACGGTGCAATTCCGCTTCAGATCAAAAAGGAGGTGATGACAGGGGGGCAGTAAAAAAAAGCATATGAAGTGAAGTTTGCCGGCTTTTGCCGGCAGGAAACATCCTCCGCAACAAGGTAAACCCATCGCAAGGTGGGGACACAAAGCTGACAGGTCCCGGACAGGGACGGCTGGGCTGCCGGAGAAAAAAAACAATTGGAGGATAAAAAGATGAAAGGATTAAAAATAGTTTTCGTTGTACTGGCTGCCGCCTTAATAGCTTTAGGCGCTGCAACCGCATATGCCTTCCACTCAGGCGGTGTTGCCGAGTGCATGGGCTGCCACAACATTCATGACGCAAAAAGCACAAGCGCACTTTTGGCAGGAACTGACATTAGTTCGACCTGTGTAAATTGCCACGGCGCATCAGGCGCAAGCAGCTATCACATAGTTACCCCTGACGCGGACATGCCGGCAGGCACACCTCCCGGAAACAGGACCCCTGGCGGAGACTTCGGATGGCTGAAAAAAACTTACACATACAGCCCGAGGGCCGGAAGCAACGTTGTTGATGCAGGCGACAGGCACGGGCACAACATCGTAGCAATAGACTTTACTTATAATGCTGACGCGACCAACCTGACAGCGCCGGGTGGAGACATGGACGCTACACAGCTTTCCTGTAACAGCTGCCATGACAACCACGGCAAATTAAGAAGGCTTTCCGACGGGACCCTTGCTACAACAGGCGCCCCGATCATCGGATCAGGCTCTTATGACACCAGCGTTGTTCCGCTTGCGGGACAGGCAGTAGGCGCTTACCGCCTTCTTCGCGGACCCGGTTCTACTGCCGGATCAGGCGGCAAGACTTTCACCGCAGTTTTTAACGCGGTAGTTCCAAGCACATATAACAGATCAGAAGCGGTTACCCCTACCCGTGTAGCCTATGGCGCGGGAATATCCGACTGGTGCGCAACATGCCATCCGGACATGCATTCAGGGACAAGTTCACTGATGACCCACCCGGTAAATCAGCCGATCGGCGTAGACGTTGCAGCCAACTATAACGCATATGTAGGCAGCGGTAACATGACAGGAAACTCAAACACATCATTCGACTCAATCGTTCCATTCCAGATGGACAACACAACTGATTTTGCAACACTCAAAGCAAAAGCAGTCAATAACGGCAGTGTAGCTACAGGACCTGCGTCGAGTGACAGAGTTATGTGTCTCAGCTGCCACAGAGCTCATGCAACAGGATGGGAATACATGACCAGATGGAACGCCACTGGAAACGAGTTCATCGCGGTTGAAGGCGTATGGCCGGGGACCGATTCACCTGTTGTTGCGGCCCAGGCGGCAAAATATTCACAGGGCCGTACAGTAGCAGAGACAACAAAGGCATACAATGACACAGCGATGCATTACGGCAGTTACCAGAGATCGCTCTGCAATAAATGCCACGCACAAGACTAAACTGTTCAGTGGAGGTTTGACCGCCTCTGCTCAATATTTAAAGGGCCGGCAGAAGCCGGCCCTTTTTTTCTTGCATTTTGGGTGTTATTACTCTACTATTTAATTTAAGAATTTCTTGGGAATTATGGTCCGGGACATAAGAATATTTTCTTCATTGCCTGTAAATGGGCAACTAAAGCCGCCCGATACCTTGGCCCCCGCGTTTTCCTGCCATTCAGGCAGATACCATTTGCAGGGGCTGATGATCGTTCTCGTCTTTTCATTATTTCTTTCAGGCTGCCAGTTCAAGTCTGGCCTTTTAAAAACTGCTGACGAAGACAGAAAGGAAAGAGGCGAAGTCCTTCTTTACACGCAGCCATTTCCGCAGGAGTCAGACAGGCTCAGGTTCAACATCGAAGAGATCTCAGCCGTGAGAGATGACGCCATGGTATTCCCCCTGTCTCCGGTGTTAAGCGAAATAAAATGCCGTGATATGAAAAGCCAGAGACTGTTGGCCACAGGCTGGCTGCCCCCCGGCCACTATACGGAGGTTTTATTCAAGGTAAAAAATGCATCCCTGGAAGTTGAGGACGGGGAGGCAAACCTCCTGGTGCCTGCCGGACCGGTAACAGCACCGTTTATGTTTGATGTCGGGAGAGAGATGTCATATGTCTTTTCCCTTGTATTCAACTATACACAATCCATCAAGGGGATGTTGAGCTTCAGCCCTTCGTTCTCTGTGTTCTTTCCTGAGAGACCGGTCGTCAACCTGTTAGGGTACGTATCAAATTCTGAATCAGACACTATCACGGTAATTGATAAAAAGGCGATGCAGGTAATAAATGTTATAGCAACCGGGAAAGGCCCACGAGGGATAGCCATAGATCAAGTCCGTAAAAGGGCGTATGTGGCGCTTTCGGGTGACGACTCCATTGACGTCATTGATATCACAGCAGGCAGGAAAATTAACACCATCCGCCTTAACCCCGGGGACAAACCACAGGAGTCCGCTCTAACGCCGGCCGGGACCCTGCTGATAACGGCAAACACAGGTTCGGACAGTATAAGTTTGATAGACCCGCTGGCCTTTATCGAATTAGACAGGATCGCTGTCGGCAACAGCCCCCATTCAATCGCAATTGACCCGGCGGGAAGGAGGGCGTATGTCTTTAATTCGCTTTCCAGCACGATATCCGTCATAGACCTTGCGAGCAGCTCCGTTGCGGCCACGATATCAACTGAACCGGGGCCGCTGCGGGGACAGTTTAACAGGGAAGGGAACAAACTCTATGTCATCCATGAGTGGTCGTCATACATGACAGTGATAGACCCGTTCACTCTTTCAGCGCTTGGCAGGGTCCGCATCGGGATGGGAGCGAACGCGCTTAAGCTTGATACAAGGACAAACTTAATATACGTGGCCAGGAAAAACGATATAATGGTTGAAGTTTATGATCCTTTTTCCGCTATTCCCATTGATTACATAAAAGCGGAGGGAAGCGCATCATACATCACCATTGACAGCGAGGAAAACAACCTGTATCTGATCGTGCCGGAGATGAAAACCGTGCTTGTTGTCGATATCGTCAGTAAAAAGATCGTCTCTAAAATAGATATCGGCAAAAGCCCCGCCTGGGTAACCATGATGGGGGAAAGGTAATCAGAAGCAAGAAGTAAGAAGTAAGAAGTTAAAAAATGAAGAATTATTAGGGCGAGACGTTGCCTCGACTGTTTGAATGCAAGAAATAAAATGACCTGGAAATTTACAGTTTAAATGAATAACAGCGGAAAACATCAGTCATTGTTGTCTCTCAAGCGCTCCAGAGGCATTATTTTTTTTTTACTGTCCCTTCTCTCATTGAATCATTTGTTGCTGCCCCGGGCTGCGTCTGCCGAGGGGTTGGGCGGTTACCTTGAGTTCAATTACAGTGACTCCGCTACAAAGACAGAGGACCAGACAGGAGAGACCACGAAAATAAAATCCGGCACGTTCAATCAGATCTACAACCTTTCCTTTCAGAAGACAATCTATCCGAACATCTTTCTGAACACAGGCGGCATCTTCAGCCAGGACACAACGCGTTCAGATACGGACGGGGACATTACAACGTCTTCGATCACTAACATGAGGCCCTTTGTTGACCTTACACTGAGAAACCAGACATTCCTCATCGGCGGGAGGTACAACATAAGAGAGGAAAAAACAACAGGCACTGACCTGCGCGCGATAACAAACGTTAATGAAAATTATGATGCGATCTTCGGCTGGGACCCTGAGGGACTGCCATCCATTGATTTACGTTATGAAAGGTCAAACCTCTATGACAGGGACCGGCTCAGCAGGGACACCGTAACCGACTTTGTCTCCATGACTGCCAGGTATATGCCGGAATACGGCCCACTTCAGGGACTCGACATACAATACCAGCCCTCATACAGGAAGTTACAGGACAAACTGGATGACATTGTTACCACAACCCTGTCACAAAACGGGAGGGTGACTTATTCCGATACTTTTTTTAACAGAAGGGTCTCCTTATTTACAAGCTATAACGTTGCCCATACCGAAACAGAGGTCACCACTTCGACCCAGACAGGTGAAGTAAGCACCCAGTTGTTTCCTTTCTCAGGGCTTTCCGCAATTGACGACACTCCCTCCTCAGATGCCCTGTCGCTGAATTCGGCCCTCATAGACGGCAACCTGACACAAAACGCGGGCATTAATATCGGGGTCCCCCCTTTCAGCGGCAATACTGATCAAAGAAATATCGGCCTTGACTTCGCTGCCGCTACAGAGGTCAACAACATTTTCATATGGGTTGACAGGGAGCTGCCCGCCGCGATCGCCAATGCTTTCAAATGGGACGTTTATACAAGCCCGGACAACCGGACCTGGACCTTTCTCGCAACCATTCCCGCTGCGTCTTTCGGGCCTTTTCAAAACCGCTTTGACATTAACTTTTCAAATGTCACGACGAGATACATAAAAGTTGTTACTATTCCCCTGACGACTGCCGATACAATCGGCGTGACTGGAGATTTTTCCGATATTTTAGTCACCGAGATACAGGCGTTTCTCAAAACGCCTGCCGGGACATCAGGAAAGCACGTGAAAGATTCAAGGACAAACAGCATCTATAACCTTGACGTAAGGACGAGGATCCTGGATGTGCCGATTCTTTATTATGAATTCTCGTACTTTTTTACAAAGGCCGCTTCAGTCCCCTCTGATTTCACGCTTTCCAACGGCTTTTCCCTGACTCACAGTTTCAGCAGTGTCATTTCAACTCAGGCGAGGGTCGCAAGAGAAGATGTTGTTCAGAATAAAGAGAACGGGGTAAATTATTTGTACAACGCATCGGTGACTGCCCGCCCCTTAAAGACACTTACCCACACGCTGAACTACAGCGGAATAAGCGAAGAGCTGGGAGGGGAAAAGAGCACTACAAATTCCGTTTTCCTCAATAACATCGCGGAACTTTATAAGGGTTTAAACGTTAACCTCAACGGCGGGGCAAGCCTTGAAACAAAAGACACCGGGGAGAAGACAACCAACACTATTTACAGTGTCGGCTCCGGTATTGTCCCGCACAGAAGAGTTACCATCGACCTTTATTACTCAAGCGCGGACACGAAACAGACAGGCGCCGGCCAGGAGGATTCCACTGATGTTACCAAAAGAGGAACGTTCAGCGTCTCCTATAAACCTTTTGATACCGTATATCTCTTTGTCTCATTCGAAACGATCAAAACCTCAGACAAGACGAGTGATCTGCAGAACTACGGGGTCAACTGGGCCCCGTTCCCTGACGGCTCTCTCCAGTGCGCGTTCTCTTATAACGAAAGCCTTACGTCCGACGGAGACAAGATCAGGCTGATAAACCCGAACATAAGATGGAACATAAGCAGTAAAACCTTTCTGGACCTCTCGACACAGTTTCTTAAAAGTGAAGCTGTGACCCAAAAATCCGACAGCGTTGTATCAAGCGCCACGTTCAGGACGGTGTTCTGATAATGGCGCGGAAGTGTATGATAGAATAAATTTGAATATCACAGGAGGAAACCGTTTATGAAAATGAGGAGCATCATCGCAGTTCGAGGGAAGATTCTGATGATTTTAATGGCCGCATTTCTGGTCTCATGCGCCTCCGCCAAACCGGCTGATATTTACTTTGATCAGAACATGGATATAAGTGCGATAAAGACCGCTGCGATCATGCCTTTTGAAAACCTCACAAGAGATCAAATGGCAGCGGACAGGGTAAAAGACGTCTTCACCAACATGCTCTTGTCCACCGGTGAAATTTATGTGGTACCGCCCGGGGAGGTCAAACGCGGCGCCGTATTGATAGGCATTGCCAATCCAACGACCCCGTCCAAAGAGGAGATCGTAAAACTGGCCTCCCTCATAAAAGTAGACGTGGTAATTACCGGGGTGGTGAGGGAGTACGGGGAGGTGCGGTCAGGGACAACCTCAGCCAATATTGTTTCCATAAGCCTGCAAATGATAGAGGGACAGTCCGGCAAGATCGTATGGACGGCAACCTCTACAAAGGGCGGCATAAGCATGAAAGACCGGCTTTTGGGCGGCGGCGGCAGGCCGATGAACGACGTAACGGAAGAGGCTGTAAATGATATCCTTAATAAATTTTTCCGGTAGAGCAGCAGTTGCGTAATGCGTAATAGGTGAAAAGAGCCTCTCATAACGCATAACGCATTACTCATAACGGCTTTAACAAGTTATGGCAATATTAAAGACAACCTTCTCTAAAGTAATTATAGTTATTGCGGGTTTTTTCCTGCTGTCAGGTTTTGAGTCTCCTAAAAAACCTGCGCTTACTATTGTCCCCCCTCTCACGATTGACTCTTTGACATCTGATAAAATCGCGCCGCAGACAGTAAGGACCGCGATCAGGTGGACAGTCCAGGCAGCAGGAGGCACAGGCCCCCGCACATACGAGTTCCACACGCTAAAAGATAAAGTGGACAAGTTAGTGCGGGCAGGAGAGTCACCCTCCTGGGAATGGAAGCCGGGCAAAGATGGCCTGTACAAGGTGAAGGTTGTGGTCAGGGACTCCGCAGGCAATACAACGGACAGCGGGTGGTCTGATGAATATGAAATAGCTCCTGAGCTTCTGATTAAAGAAACGATCTTTGACAAGCCGCCTCCGCAGGCAGCAAAGACGACCGTTGTCCGGTGGACCGTTAAGGCGGCCGGCGGCGCAGGAGACCGCACATACGAGTTTCACACGTTTAAAGATAAAGTGGACAAAGTAGCGCAGACAGGCGCCTCATACACCTGGGACTGGAAGCCGGGCAAAGACGGACTTTACAAGGTGAAGGTTGTGGTCAGGGACTCTGCCGGCAATACAGCGGACAGCGGGTGGTCTGATGAATATGAGATAGCGCCTGAGCTTCAAATTAAAGAAACAGTCTTTGACAAAGGGCCGCCGCAGGCAGCAATGGCGGCTACTATTCGCTGGACCGTTAAGGCAGCGGGCGGCGTAGGCGATCATTCATACGAGTTTCACACACTTAAAGACACCGAAGACAAAGTAGTCCAGACGGGCGCGTCATCTTTCTGGGACTGGAAGCCGGACAAAGAGGGACATTACAAGGTGAAGGCTGTGGTCAGGGACGCGCTTGGCAACACAGTGGACAGCGGCTGGTCTGAAGAGTATGAGATAGCGCCTGAATATAGAGTGAATGAGCTGGCCCCTGACAAGCGGTCTCCCCAGGCAGCGATGACTGCCATCAAGTGGTCAATTCTGGCAACGGGCGGCGCGGGCCCCCGTATATACGAGTTTCACATACTTGAAGATAACGATGACAAAGTTGTGCAGACAGGGGCGTCATCCTCCTGGGACTGGAAACCGGAGAAAGCGGGGCATTACAAAGTTAAGGTCATAGTCAGGGACATCTTTGGTAATACCATGGACAGCGGCTGGTCTGCTGAATATGAGGTGGCGCCTGAGCTTCTTGTTCAGGGAACGATTTTCAACAAGCCTCCTCCGCAGGCAGCAATGACAACCACTATCCAGTGGACTGTCAGGGCAACGGGCGGTGTTGGTGCCCATACATACGAGTTCCACACGCTTAAAGATAACGATGACAAAATAGTCCAGACGGGCGCATCCTCTGTCTGGGAATGGAAGCCGGACAAAGAGGGGCATTATGTGGTGAAGGTTGTTGTCAGGGACGCGCTTGGCAATACGGCTGACAGCGGCTGGTCCGCTGATTATGAAATAAAGCCTGAGCTTCTAATAAAAGAAACAGTCTTTGACAAGCCTCCTCCGCAAACGGTTGAGATGACCACCATCCAGTGGACTGTTAAGGCAACGGGCGGTGTTGGCGCCCATACATACGAGTTCCACATGCTTAAAGATAACGATGACAAAATAGTCCAGACGGGCGCATCCTCTGTCTGGGAATGGAAGCCGGAGAAGGCGGGGCATTACAAGGTGAAGGTCATGGCAAGGGACGCTCTTGGCAATACGGCAGACAGCGGCTGGTCTGCCGGCTATGAGATAAGAGAGCTTATTTATGCTATGCTCGCTGCGCTTCCAATTGAAAACCTCAGCGGAACAAAAGCGCCGGTCAGAAAGATCGGGCAAACATATAAAGACATTCTTAAGAATAAGGGATTGAATATCCTTGATGATGAGGCCCTCGAGGGATTCATGACTAAGCACCGCGTGCGCTATATAGGGGCGTTAGACATAGAAACAGCCGGGAATTTCAAAAAAGAACTTGGCATTGACGCTGTCCTGGTCACCTCCCTTGAGCTCTATGATGAAAGTTATCCGCCCAAGCTTGCCATAATATCGAGGCTCGTCTCGACCGGGACCATACCGGAAATAATGTGGATGGACAGCGCGGTATTGTCAGGCGATGATTCCCCTGGAATTCTCGGTCTTGGTTTGATTGAAGACCCGCGGACACTTCTTGAAAAGACCCTTCAAAAGCTTTCACTTTCTCTTACAGCATACCTGTCAGGCCCGGGAAAAAGGGTTGACGACCGGGAGATAAAAACAAGTTTGCTTCCGAAGATATTTTACCGCTCCCCTCTTCTGTCTTCCGACATGAAATACAAAATAGTGGTTATGCCGTTCATTAACAAGAGCGAGAGAAAGAGCGCCGGAGACATCATGGCACTGCATTTTGCCGAGCAGCTTGGAAGAGTTGAAACCTTCGATGTAGTAGAGCCGGGACTGATCAGGCAAAATCTCCTCTCACTAAGAATTATAATGAATGAAGGGCTGTCATTTGAGAACGCGGGGCTTATCTTCAGCACCCTCGATGTTGACGCCGACCTTATTGTAACCGGGACCGTCCTTGACTACCAGGACTATCAGGGCACCGAAGGCGCGCCCAAAGTGGATTTCTCCATCGTAGTTATCGAGAAGAAAAGCCGCGAAGTGGTGTGTACGTCAAAGAGCTACGCAAGGGGAGATGACGGGGTCTTCTTTTTCGATAAAGGCAAGATCAATGCAGCCCACGCAATGGCGTCAGGGATGACCAAAGCCGTCGCGGAGATGATGCTGAGGGAGCAGTAACCATTTCATCGTTAGCCGCTGATTTGCACAGATTGACACCGATTTTCAAAAAGCACAAGAAGGCATGAAATAACAATAAGTTTTTTCCTATCAGCGGCTATCTGCGGCTAAATGATTTTTGTATTTACGCTATGCCGTATTTCTTTAAATGCGACCTGAAGGCGTCGTAGGTCATATTCAGGAGTTTTGCTGCCTGCGCTTTATTATTGCCTGACTTTTCGAGAGCCTGCATGATGAGGTCTTTCTCAAGATCGTCAATGGACAACCCCGATTCGGGGAGAGTAAATTTCCCGCCGGCGGGCTGTTCCTGAAACTTTGCCGGACCGGTTATCCAGTGCGGCAGATGTTCGGGCAATATCAGGTCAATATTTTCCAGCACCACAAAACGTTCAAAGAGGTTCTTCAGCTCCCTCACATTTCCCGTCCAGCTGTAAGAAAGAAGCAGCTTCTCAGCTTCGGGTGAGATCTCTATGGTTTTCTTCTTATTATATTTCCTTGCAAAGAGCGACAGGAAATGTCTGGCAAGCAGCGGTATGTCTTCCCGTCTCTCCCTTAGCGGCACGATATGCACATAGAAGGTGCTGAGCCTGAAGAACAGGTCTTTCCTGAATTCGCCTTTCTCAACCGCCTCCTGCAGGTTCTTGTTGGTTGTGGCCAGGACGGTCACATCAATGGGGATGTCCCTGTCTCCGCCGATGCGCCTTATCATCCTCTCCTCAAGCACCCTCAGCAGTTTGCTCTGGAGTTCAAATTTCATGTCTCCTATTTCATCAAGCAGGATAGAGCCTCCTTTTGCCATCTCAAACAGTCCCTTCCTGTCGGCCTTCGCGTCCGTAAAGGCGCCTTTTTCATAGCCGAAGAGCTCGCTCTCAAGAATGGATTCCGGAAGGGCGGCGCAATTGATCCAGATAAACGGCGCATGTTTTGAGTCGGTGTCCCTGTACATCAAATGATGGATGTTCCTTGCGACGATCTCCTTGCCGGTCCCGCTCTCCCCGGTGATGAGGATCGTGGAAACGCGCGCCTGCGCCATCTTTTCCATTTTTGAATATAATGTTTTTATCGCAGAGGATTCCCCGATGAAGTCCCTCTCGAAGGTCTCGGAATAGACCTTCCTCAGGTAAGCCACTTCCTGCTTAAGGTTTTCCTTTTCAAGGGTGTTGCTAATAACGATCTTGACTTCGTCTATATCAAAAGGCTTTGTAAGATAATCCACCGCCCCGAGCTTCATGGCCTTTACGGCTGTTTCCGCTGTATCGTCCGCGGTGAGCATTATGACCTCTGTGACCAGCCCCTCTTTCTTGATGTCCTGAAGTATCTCGATGCCGCTTCTTTCAGGAAGCCTGATATCCAGGAGCACGACGTCGGGGGCCCACGACCTTATCTTTTTGATTATGTCTTCGGTCCTGTTTTCAGTGCGCACTTCGTAGCCTTCCTTCTTCAGCACCTTGTTAAGCATCGAGAGAATAAGCTCATCGTCGTCCAGAATAAATACCTTTCCTTTAGCGCTCATGCTGACGTTCCCCTTCCATTTTTTTAACGGGCAGGCTTATGCGGAATGCGGCCCCTCCAGCCGGTGTGTTACCCGCGGAAATTTCGCCTCCGTGCTGCTCAATGATCCGTCTGGCAATAGTTAAGCCCAGTCCGGGGCCTTTAGACTTTGTGGTAAAGAACGGCTCAAATATCTTGCTCAAGATATTCTCGTCGATTCCCGCTCCGGTATCGGACATCTCGATTATTACGGCGTCCCCTCCTGCATCATAGGAGGTTTTGACTGTAATGGTCCCTCCTCCCTTCAGGGCGTCGCCTGAATTGAGCAATATGTTCATGAACGCCTGCTGAAGCTGCAGCGGGTCGGCCATTGTGTGAGGAATATTTTCGCCGAAATCCCTCACGATATCTATTATCGCTGTGACATTCGATGAAAAGACAGGCTGCTTCAAAGAAAAGTCGATGGTCTTGTTGATGAGCTCATTTACATCCATGTTCTGCAGGCGCAGCCTGGGAGGCTTGGCAAAACCTAACAGGCTCTTCAGCAAGAAGTCAATGCGTTTTATCTCATCAATTGCCCTCAATACCGTGACCCTGTCCTCCTCCGAGGCGTGCAGCTCTTCCATCAAAACTTCCACGGATATTTTTATGCCCGCAAGGGAGTTTTTAATTTCATGCGCCAGTCCCGCGGCCCATTCCCCGACCAGCCTCATCTGCTCCGCCTTTTTCAGGGCCCCATCAATCTTTCTGCGTTCGGTAATGTCCGTGGCGATCTCCATCCTGACAAGCCTGCCGTCTATCCACTCGATCGCGTTGTCGCGGATGTCATACCACCTGCCGTTGATGGTGTTCTGGAATTCCCAGTGACAGACGCCGGCGGGATAGCCTTCGGGGGTAAGCAGTTTATCGCTCGTACAAAAACTGCACGGCGCGGATTGGCCTCTCTGAAAAGCCTGCCAGCATATATCGCCTTCCACATCGCCGAAGATCTTTCTCGCGTAATTGTTCATATATAAAATCTCATACGTCTTCATATCGCTGACATATATTATCGCATCAATGCTGTCCAATACCGTAGTGAACATTATATGGGACCTTATAATGGCGTCCTCTGTCTCCTTGCGCGCCGAGATGTCCCTGTCAAAGGCCATGATATATTTGTGTCCCATATACTCGAACAGTCCTGCGCTTATCTCCACGGGAAACAGGGTGCCGTCTTTTTTCCGGTGAAAGATTTCAGCCTTTACCCACTCCCCGTTTAATAGCCGTCTTATGCGCTCCGGGGCATCTTTTGCGGCATCATGAGCGTCAAGGTCTTTTACAACGCTGAGCTTCAACAACTCCCCGGAGGTATACCCGTGCATTTCCGCTGCGGCATGATTGGCGGAAACTATCCGGCCCATATTTTCCCCCTCGGCCTCCATTATAAAGATGGCGTCCCCCGCGCTTTCAAAAAGCGTTTGATACCGCTTCTCGGTTTCCCGGATCTTCAGCATGTATTCCTTCAGCGAATTGGACATCTCATTGAAGGAAGACGCCACTTCTCCAAACTCATCTGTCAGCCCCTCTACCTTATAACCAAGGTCCCCGGCTTTAAGCCTTCTCGTTGCTTTCAGAAGCGCATTGACAGGCCTGGTAAAAGCCCTTAAAAAGATAAAGCCTGCCACTCCCGCCCAAAAAGGCATTACGGTCACAAGGATGTAGAGTGTGGTTTTTGTGCGGGATATTTCCTTCAGGGAGGCTTGCGTCTTGCTCTCAAGGCGGGAGCTTGCCATCACGATCATATCATTGACTTTTCCAACAAGCTGCTCCCCTTTCCTGTAGGTCTTGTCTTCTTCTTCATTCAGCCTACGGGCATCCGACCTGAGTGTGAAAAGCCTGCTTATATCGTGCTTATAACCTTCCACATCACTCCTCAAGTCTTTGAGTTTGAGCTCCACTTCCGGGGTATGATGGCAGTCAAAGCAGGTGTCCGCCATATGTTCCATGTTTCTTACATTTGTAATGACGTCATCCATGCTTTTTGCATATCTGGTGTTTTTAAGGTTGATGTCGGACTGCACCTTTTTTATCTGCAGCAGCAAATGCTCTCTCAGTATCTCCACCTGGTGGAGCGTTATCAGGTTGTCCAGCGTAGCAGTCGACGATTCGATTGAAGCTATTATGGATACACCTGCAACCAGCAATATGAGGGAAAAAATACTTAAACCTATGATGATCTTTTTCTTCATTAATCGTCCAGATAATTATTAGTCGAAGGGGCCGGATTTATTTCTTTCATGTATTCGTATACGCCTTTGTAATCGGTATCCTTTGTCTCGACGAAACTTGATGCGCCGAACTTTTTCAGCACAACCATTGCGTCTTTATCGTCGTGCATGTTCAGCAGGGCCTCTTTCAGTTTACTTTTGATCGAGCTGTCGAGGTCTTTTCTCACGGCCAGTCCGTTTTGAGGCACATGGTTGGACTTTGTAAGAACAACCAGCTCGTCCGCTATCCTCTTGTCTGAATCCGCAAGCTGGTAGAATACGGTATTCTTAGTGGCCCCGATGTCCGCCCTTTTATTCAAAACGTCATAAACCGCATCTTCATGAGTGCCGGTGAAATAGGCCTCTTTAAAATAAGCCTTGTAATCCTTGATCCCGTTCTCTTTAAAGAACACTAGAGGCAGAAGATACCCGGCAGTTGTAGATTTGTCGACAAACGCAAATGTTTTGCCCTTCATGTCTTTTGCGGTCTTGATGCCGCTGTCTCTCCTCACAAAGATCAAGCCGCAATAAGTTGAATCGCCGTTAAAATCTTCAGGCCTGGCAACGGGCTCGACCCCAAGTCTTGCATGTGCAAGCACATAGGTGAAACTGCCGAAGAATGCGCCGTCAAGATGCATGGAGGTAAAGTTATCGACAATGTCCCCGTACCGGGTGAGGACCTGAAACTCTATCTTAACGCCGGTCTTTTTGGAGAGATAATCCGCAAGAGGTTCATACCGGCTCATCTGATCAAATATGTCGCGCTCGGGAACAAGGCCTATTAATAATTTTTTTCCTTCAGAGCTTTTGGTGTCAACCCGGGAGGACTTCTCTGTCCTGGAGCAGCCGGCAATGACAGTCAGGCAGAGGCACAATACAATGAGCGGCTTTCTCATGCGGATAAATTTTCCAGTGTTATGGATGATAAACTTTTTCAGCGCTATCCCTAAGCGCTGTTTTAATGTATCAGATTCTTAATTATTAAATCCATCTTACTTCATAAATTGTCTTGCGGTCAGTGGTTTGTTATACTGTTATTATGGGAAATTGCAAATGATCGCAAGAGTAAACAGAAGGCCGGCTGTTGCTTTATTCAAGTCCGATTCCCTCACATCCCTGATTCTTGCCGTCACTATAATATCCATTATCACTTTGCCGCGCTTGTCATGGTCTTCTTATATTTATTCTGAAATTCTCCCCCCCGGCTGGGCAGAGGCAGAGGCACATGACATAAACAATGATGGGATAGTTGCGGGGTCCGGCAAAGACAGCTCCCGCACTTCAAAGGGCTTTATATACAGGAGCGGGACCTACAAGACAATAATCCCCCCTGGATGGGAGGAGTCGTATGCACACGGCATAAATGACAGCGGGACGGTTGTAGGGCACGGCCTTGACCATGACTATAAAGGCTTTATATATGATGACGGCACATATACCGAAATCCTTCCTCCAGAATGGCGCGAGGCGTATGCTTACTCTATTAACAACAGCGGCGCAGTTGCGGGATACGGGCGTAAAACAAAATTTTACAACGGTTTTCTATACCGCGGCGGTAAGTATACGGAGATCCTGCCGCCGGGCTGGCGTGAAGCGTATGCTTACTCTATTAACAACAGCGGTGAAGTTGCCGGATACGGTCACGATGAAAACAACAAAGTCAGGGGATTTATTTATAGTAACGGGAAATACACAACTGTGCTGCCTCCGGGCTGGGTTGAGGCAAGGGCACTTGATATAAATGACAGCGGCGCGGTTGCGGGGTTCGGAATCGACTCCGGCAATAATTCAAAAAGCTTCATTTACAAAAAAGGCGGCTACACAGAGATACTGCCTCCGGGCTGGCAATCCGCGGAGGCCTACGGCATCAATAACAGGGGGGTCGTAACCGGAAGGGGAAGCTACAAAGGCGGCGGCATGATCGGCTTCATATATGACGGTGTTTCCACTTCCATACTGCTGTCTTCCGGCTGGCAGTGGGCGCAGGCATACGCCGTCAACGACCTCGGCGAGGTAATAGGGTTCGGCTCTTACGGCTCCGATAATAGGGGTTTTATTGCAAAAGGAATTCCGAAAATAACCGTTAATCCACTGGTCATTTTCTTTAGCGGAAAGCTGGAAGACCAGTCCGTAACAGTAAAGAACGAGGGAAGCGGTGAACTCGTTATTGGGAAGATCACGCCACCTCCTTCCCCCTTCAGCATAAAAATTGAAAATTGCTCAGGACGAACATTGGCCCCGTTGGAAACCTGCACAATTAAGTACGGGGTGACCCTTGGACCGGAAAAGATCGCCCCTTCCACATCCGATGTCCCGTCCAATGATCCAATACAAAGTATTGTGACTGTGACCCTTGGCGTGTTCATTGAGTCAAAGTGAGGCAATGACGATAAGCAGGACCTGTTTCATCATTGTATTTTTCCTGGCTCTCTCTTTGAGCGCTTACGGTAATCAGAACAGCATCACAGTGAATTACCCGCCTGACAAAACTATTATGGAATTCGGGCCCGTGGCCATTTCCCTGACCGTCCCAAAGGGCTCCGCAAATTTAATTAAAGTAGCTGTAAATGATGACGAGAAACTAAAGATCATTCCTGAAAGAGAGTTTGTATGTTTTTCAGCGCCATTAACACCGGGCATAAACCGGATAAACATCACAGCGGTCAAAGACAATATCACTGTAGACAACATTACATTCGAAGTGTTCCGCAGCTCAGAGCTTCAGAGCGTATTTAAAGAGCCGCCGGCCGGTTTTCAGAAGGATTATTTTCATATGAAAGACCACGAGCAATGTAAGGCGTGTCATAAACTTGAGCCTGGGGATGCCGACAGGAAGCCGGTAAATATCTCCGGCTTTCGCGCGAAGATTTTTAAAGACAACAGCATGTTTGCGGGGTCCACATGCTACTCCTGCCACAAAGGGCTGACATCATCTCCGTTCGTTCACGGCCCTGCCGCTGTCTGGAGCTGCCTTAGCTGCCACGATGCTGAATCCAAACAGGTGTATTCCGTAAAGAAACCTGATACCAAGATATGTTTCGGCTGCCATGTAGAGCAAAAGGAAGACTGGTACAGCAAAAAGTATTTTCACGGGCCGTTCAGCGTGGGGAAGTGCGCAATATGCCATAACCCTCATTCAGATGAAAACCCGTTCAATCTTATCAAACCGGCATGGGAGCTATGTTTAAGCTGTCACCCTGATAAAGGCGGCGGCGAACATATAATTGCGGGATATTTTTTTAATATAACTTATCACCCGACACATGGAAAACCCGACCCGTTAAGAAAAGGTCAGGAGCTTTCATGCTCGAGCTGCCATAACCCGCATGCTTCCGACTCGCCGAAACTCTGGAGACTGAATGTCGGAAGCGGCTTTGAGCTTTGCAGGAAATGCCATACCGATTAAGCCTTCTTCATCACTTTTTCTGATAATTATTGTAAGAGGATTTCACATAATAAAAAAAGCCCCGTTATCAACGGGGCTTTTTTTTATTTATGAATGTATGGGACCCGTTAGCCAGCCTTGGGCAGTTCTTTAAATACCTTCCATGACTTCAACAGATCCAGCGCGCGCTGAAGCTGGATATCATCCTTTTCAGAAACCTCGGCGGGTATCTCAGCCGCCTCAGTATCTTTTATTTCCTCGGTCTCGGTATCTTTGTCCTTTGCAACATCATTTTTAAGATGCTGTTTGAGGTCTTTTTCTCTGATGACGGGATGGGTTTTGGTCTCTTCCTTTATCTCTGGTTTGACGACGATATCTGGCGTAATGCCGGTCGTCTGTATGGATCTGCCCTTAGGAGTATAGTATCTTGCAGTTGTCAGGCGCAGGGCAGAGCCGTCGCTTAAAGGAATGACGGTTTGGACCGAACCCTTTCCGAATGTCTGCGTTCCAAGCACTACGGAGCGTCCCCAGTCCTGCAGGGCCCCGGCCACGATCTCAGAGGCGCTGGCGCTCCCTTCATTTACAAGCACGATCATGGGGAAGTCATAGTGTTTGCTGTTGTTGACGGTATGGAATTCCTGTTTGTCGCCGGTCCTGCCTTTGATGTAAACCACGAGTTTCCCCTCAGGCATGAACTGGCTTGAAACTTCCACCGCGCTGTTTAGGAGGCCGCCCGGATTGTTCCTGAGATCAAGCACCAGCGCGTTCAAATTGTCCTTTTTAAACTTGTCCAGTGCATCAGCAAGGTCTGACGCGGTCTTCTGCTGAAACTGCGTTAGTTTTACATAGCCGTATTTTTCATCAATGATCCTGGATTTTACGCTCTTGAGCTGGATGACGTCCCTGACAATGGTGAAGTCCTTTGCCTTGTCCAACCCTTCCCTTAATATCGTGATTGTAACGGATGTGCCTTTGGGGCCTCTCAATTTTGTCACCGCGTCCTGAAGGGTAATGTCCTGCGTGGATTCATTGTCTATTTTAATGATCTTGTCTCCTGACTTGACCCCGGCTTTATAAGCTGGCGTGTCTTCGATGGGGGCGATGACGGTCAGCATTTTATCTTTTATGCCGATCTGGATGCCGAGCCCCGAGAACTCTCCTTTTGTGTCGATCTGCATTTCCTTAAAGGCCTCGGGAGGAAGAAACGAGGAATGCGGATCAAGAGAATTGAGCATGCCTTTGATTGCTCCGTAAACAAGCTCCTTGTCATCCACCTCTTCAACATAATTCTGCTTTACTATCGAAAGTGTTTCGGCAAAGGTCTTCAGCCGCGCATAATGCACGTCTTCCCCGGCGTCTACTTTCTCTAAGAGCATTCCCTTACCGAGCAGAAACCCGGCAAAGGCGATTACAATGACTGACATCCAGACAAACGTCTTTTTACTTCTGAACATTCTTCCTCCTATATCTTTAACTCGCAGTAATATCTTCATGCAAAATACTATCTGCCCTTTTTCTTTAACCATTGCAGGGGGTCAACAGGTTTTCCTTTATGCCGTATCTCAAAATAAAGGGTAGGGACATTCGACAATCCTGATTCACCTATCTTCCCGACCGCAACGCCTTTTTTAATTATATCACCAGTGTTATGAAAAATCTCCGACATGTGGCCGTATAAGCTATGATACCCGCTGCCGTGATTTATTATCAACAGCAGGCCGTATCCCTTGAACCAGTCGGCATAGACGACTTTGCCGTCAGCCACTGCCTTGGGTTCGCTCCCTTTATCAGTCTTTATCTCTATCCCGTTTTTAAAAACCGCGATGTTGTACTGCGGGTCATTGTATTTACCGAACGGTACAATAACTTCACCTGTGATAGGCCAGGGGAGACGCCCCTTCAGCGCACCGAATCCGTTTCCAACTGCCGCTTCCTCAGGTTTTTCCCTGTCAAGGCTCTCTATCATCTCGCGGAGCTTCTCGGATGATTCTTCAAGCTCTTTAATCATTTTTTCATAAGAGCTTCGCTTGCTTCTGACTGATGCAAGAAGTTTGTCCCTCTTTTCCCGCTCTGTTTCCAGTTCCTTTGTCTTCTTTTCAAGATTGTCCTTGCTTGCCTGTAGGTCTTTCTCCATGGCCTCCAGATCGCGCTTTTTCAGGTTGACCTCATTCAGCCCGCTGCTGAAGGTCTTCATAAGCCTGTTGTCCTGATATGCGACAAGACTTACGTATTTGGCCCTTCTGATCAGGTCCTGGTAATCTTTTGCGGTGACAAGAAGAAGGGCCTTACTGCTGTATTGCTGTTTATAGAGCGCCTTCAGCCGTTCTTTTAAATGCTGTTTCTTCTGCTCCAGCTTTCCGGTCAGGGTCATGATCTCGTTCTCGAGGCCTTTTATATTCAACTGTGTTTGTAATATGCGCTCATCGTAATGCTTCATCTCATTCTGTTTCTTTTTGACATTTTTATTTATCCCCTCAATCTCCGACAGGACGGACTTCTCTTTTTCTATCACTTCCTTTACTTCCTGCTTTTTCTTTTTCAACTGTTCTTCAACTTCTGAGAGCTGTTTCTTGGCGTTGGCGGCATGAAGAAGTGAGAAGTGAGAAGTAAGAAATGAGAAGACAAGAAAGCAGGAAATAAAAAGTAAGATTTCAATCTTCCACTTCCTACTTCCCATTTCCTACTTCCCACTTTCCATTTTAGTATCTTATCTTCCCGACGGCGATGAAGCTTCCTATGAAACCCGTTACCGCTCCTGCAAGCGGCGCGGGCACATAGACCTTCAGGGGGAGATATAGCATGATCGCGCTGACTGACGGCAGATAATCAGGGGCCTTATGAATTACAAAAGCGTATAAGCCGTAAAGCACAAGGGAACTGGCTGCGCCGCCGAGGACCCCGATAAGAAGCCCTTCAAGTAAAAACGGCAGTCTTATAAAACTCCTTGTCGCCCCCAATAATTTCAGCGTTTCAATTTCATCTTTCCTTCTGTAGAAGAATATCTTGATGGTGCTGTAGGTGACAAACACAATGGCGATAAATACCGCGCTGCCCAGGAAAAGCGAGCCGATCTTCAAAACGCCGGAAAGGGTATTGAGGGATGACAGCCATTTTTCGCCGTACTCCACATCTTCCACGCCGTTCATCTGTTTTATCTGCTCGGCCTTCCGTTCTACAAGCTCCGGCTTCAGCGCCTCCCTTTTCAGCGACAGTTCGAATGAAGAGGGAAGGGGGTTGTTTTCAAAGCCTTCAAGGATTGAACTGTTTGGGCCAAGCGCCAGGCGGAGCTCCTGCAGGGCCTGCTCTTTAGGTATGTATTTTATTGCCTCGACGTCAGGGTCTTTCTCAAAAATATTTTTTAACGCGTCCTCTGATTCTTTGCTCAAGCCGTCTTTCATATATACAACCAGTCCAAAATCCCTGGACCAGCGTTTTAGCACGAAATCAATATTTAAGGTAATTGTCATAAACGCGCTCAGTATCAATAAGCCGATGCTGATGGACAGGACGGTCAGCAGGTTTATCCATTTCTCATGCCAGAGACTCCTCAGCGCGGTCTGGAGCGCAAAAATAAAAATTCTCACTCGATGGTCTCCTTTTCAATATGGGTATCTCTTAAATGAAACACCCTCCTGCCCGTGCCGTGGAAAAGGGCATCGTTATGAGTCGCAATAAGAACAGTGGTCCCCCTCGCGTTTATTTCCTTGAACAGGTCCGTGATCGTCTTTGATGTCTCGGCGTCAAGGTTTCCTGTAGGCTCGTCCGCAAGAAGAACAGTGGGCTTTGACACCATGGCCCGCGCAATTACAACCCTCTGCTGCTCTCCGCCTGAAAGATGAGGGGGAAAAGTGTTCGCCTTGTGCGATATTTTTACTTCTTTAAGCACGGCACTTACTATTTCCTTTATCTCCTTAGGCGGCATGTCGTGTATCCTCAATGCAAGGGCCACGTTATCGAAGACCGTTTTATTTGAAAGCAGCCTGAAATCCTGGAACACTATGCCGACGTTGCGCCTTAAATACGGGATGGTGCCCTGCTTTAATTTCCCGACGTCCCAGCTTGCAACAACTATCTGCCCCTGGTCGGGACGCTCCGCGCAGTAGATTAGTTTGAGCAGGGTTGTCTTTCCCGCGCCGCTCGGGCCGGTTATGTAGGCGAGTTCACCTTTCTCAATGGTGAATGAAATATCTTTAAGAACAACATCTTCATCGTAAAATTTCGAGACGTTTGTAAACTGAATCATATTTTCATATTCGCCGCAGATTACGCAGGGTTTATGTTACATAATCATCCACAGATTACACAGATTAACGCAGATGTTATTAAAGATCATTGGTTCTCAGCTATTTTCCATCTGTGAAATCTGTGGACAGTCTGTTTTCATTCTCTGTGTCTTCAGGTTAAATTGCATTTTTAACCGTCTTCACTATGTCCTCGGCGGTCAGGCCGTGGATTTTTAAGAGTTCATCCGGGCTGCCTGAACAGCCGAAGGTGTCGTTAATGCCGATACGCTTTACCGGGACAGGATGGTTCTCTGCTAAAAACTCACACACTGCGCCGCCAAGCCCGCCGATTATGGAATGCTCTTCCGCTGTTACAATGAGCTTTGAATTTCTGGCAGCCTTCAACAGTGTTTCCCCGTCAAGGGGTTTTATGGTAGACATATTTATAACACCTGTATCAATGCCGTCTTTTGATAAAATATCTGCCGCCTTCTTCGCAATTGCCACCATTATCCCGGCGGCGATTATGTTGACGTCTTTTCCAATTTTAAATGCGAAGGCCTTGCCGATCTTGAATTTGTAATCATCCGGCATGACGTACGGGACCTTCGCCCTGCCGAGCCGCACATACACCGGGCCTTTGAAATCCGCAACAGCGTTGATTACTGAAGCTGTTTCAGCGGCGTCCGCGGGCACTATCACCGTCATGTTTGGAAGCGCCCTCATTAAAGCTATGTCTTCAAGCGCCTGATGCGAGGCCCCGTCTTCGCCTACTGTTATGCCGCTGTGGGTCGCAACGAGTTTGACATTCGTATTTGAATAGCAGACAGTCAACCTTATCTGGTCCCAGGCCCTGCCTGTTTCAAACACTGCGAAGGTTGACGCGAAAGGCACCTTTCCCGTCAATGAAAATCCCGCGGCAGTGCCGACCATGTCCTGCTCCGCAATGCCCATGTTGAAGAACCTGCCGGGGAATGCCTTTGCGAACTTGGCTGTCTTGGTTGACCCCGAGAGGTCGGCGTCAAGCACTACAATGTCTGAACGTTTCTTACCAAGCTCAAGCAGTGTATCTCCGTATTCATCGCGAGTGGCCTTCGCTTTTTTCTCTGAGCTCTCTGCCCTCTGCTCTTTGCTCTCTGCTCTTTCACCCATTGTGGATCTCCTTTACCGCTCTTTCGTATTCCTCAGGCGTAGGTGTAATTCCGTGATATTCTACTTTATCTTCAAAGAAAGATACACCCTTTCCTTTAGTCGTATTCGCGATTATAACAGTGGGCTTGCCCTTGACGCTTTCCGCCTCATTAAGAGCGTTCAGGATCTTCTCCATGTTGTGTCCGTCAATACCGATCACGTGCCAGCCGAACGCGGCCCATTTGTCATGTATCGGGGCAATGCCCATCACCTTCTGGACCGGCCCGTCTATCTGCAACCCGTTGTTATCAACCACCGCGCAGAGGTTGTCGATCTTATAATGGGCCGCGGTCATTGCGGCCTCCCATATCTGTCCTTCCTGTATCTCTCCGTCGCCCATGACGCAGAAGACACGGGCAGGATTATTATCGAGACGCAGGCCCAGGGCTATTCCGTTTGCAACTGAAAGCCCCTGGCCCAGGGAACCTGTTGAGACCTCCACCCCGGGGAGACTTGTGCAGCACGGATGGCCCTGAAGGGGGGACTCGACCTTTCTCAGGTTGTCGATAACATCCATCGGGAAATAGCCTGCCTCCGCCATGATCGCGTAGAGCAGGGGTGCCGCGTGTCCTTTTGAAAGGATGAACCTGTCCCTGTTTTTCCATGAGGGGTCCTTGGGATTGAAGTTCATCTTTGAAAAATATATTGCCACTGCTACATCAACTGCCGACAGCGAACCGCCGGTATGCCCGGAGCCTGACTTTGTCAGCATATGCAGGATATGAAGACGTATTTTCTTTGCAATGTGCTTGAGTTCCTTAACATCGGTGACTTTCCCTTTTGTCATTACGCTCATAAATCTTCTCCTTGTCTTTTATAGTGGATCATGTCTGAAAGCAATGTCTCGTCATAAGGTTTGGCTGGAAACTAATCTAATCAGGAATCAATAACCGGATAATTATAAAATTTAAGGGTAAGCAGAAGCAAGGATTGCCCTGTTAGCTAAAGTTCAAAAGTGCACACTTTAAGAATTAAAAGTGCACACCTTCAAGGTCCTTGTTTTTGACGTTCTGAACGTCGAGCAAATTTCCGTTGCACCAGAATCTGACCTCAGACAATGTATTATTCAGTGGATA